>NZ_JAGGIJ010000015.1:0-7368 GCF_024103505.1 Snodgrassella sp. | reverse complement strand
TTACGTCAACAGGACATGTAATCAAGAACGCAGAAGCGAATGCGATAAAGAGTGAGTCTCGTGAAATTGGTAAGGAAGCTGGAAAGGATGCTGCTAAGGCTGGAAAGGAGACAATAACGGCTAAAACTCCTGATGGTATTAGTTTTAATATTAATCAACCAAAACATTTAGCTACTGTGGATGGGTTTAGTCAAAAAGCAGGGATTTCAGGAGGACATAATGCAGATGCATTTCATACTGCAGCAAAACAAAATGGTGTAAAAATATTGAGCGAAACACCAACAAATATCCCTGGAATCATTAAGATCGAATATCAAATACCAGCTAAGGATCGAACAGGGAATTTCACAGGAGATTATAAAGGTAATGGTTCAAGACCATTTGAGAAAACAGTTTATGACCCTAAGATTTTTACAGATCAAAAAATACTAGATTTAGGACAGAAAGCAGCTATCAAAGGATATACTGATGCTATGGCTAGCAAAAGTGGGCAGACTAGTGCAATTGTTGACGGAGTTAAATTTAGAATATATGTCGATAAAACGACAGGCACAATAAGAAACTTTCATCCTGAGTGAGGTCTAAAATGACAAAAGAATTATTTACCCAAGCCGATGTTGATACAGGGCTAAACTTAATTATGGTATCTTATTTTGATATTATGTATGATAAAAGCTGCTTTTTAAAAGCAGTTAATTATATGATTAAAAAGACAGGATTTAGCACGGATGGTGCATATTGTCATTTTGCTTGCGAGTATGATGGTTTTTTAGATGATATGATTTTTGAGGAGGGTGTTTTTTTTGCTATAGGTTATCCTCCAGAAAAAAATGATGAAATAGTAGTCAGTGAAGAAACCTGTTATTATTACGTTAGGCTAGCATGTGAAAAATATCTCACACTTCATCCAGAAGATAAAGATAAGGTTAACGAGCTACTTGCTAAGATACCCGACTGAATAATTATCCCCGCATTAGCGGGGATAATTTTTAGAGGGGTAAAAACCACCTTGATGCCAGAACTCACAGCCAGACCACCCTACAGTCAGACAAACTCAGCCTGACCAGCAAAGGCAATACCACCCTGATTGGCGCTCAGACCAATGCCAACCGCATAGATGCCAACATCGGCGGCAAACTCAGCATCATCAGCCCACAAGACCAAATAGACCAAAAAATCAGCCAGAGCGGTGCCAACATCCACGTACAAGGCGGCTTTGGCAGCGTGTGGGAAGCATCCGGTGGCGTCAACAGCAGCAACGCCTCCGGCCACCTCAACGCCGTCAACCAACAATCCGGCCTCTTTGCCGGCAAAGACGGCTACCACATCAGCGCCGATAGCATCGACCTGCAAGGCGGCGCCATCGCCTCCACCGCTGCCAAAGAGCACAACCAGCTCACCACCAACAGCCTCACCTTCACAGACATAGAAAACCACTCCAGCTTCAAAGCCAGCAACACCACCATCAGTGGCGGCTTCTCCGGCAAAGACAGCACCATCCCCGGCAACCCCAGCTACAACCCAACCCTGCCACAACACCAAAGCGGCAGCGACCACAGCACCACCCATGCCACCATCAGCCCCGGGCAGATCACCATCAACGGCCAACAGACCAGCGTAGAAGAACTGGGCATCCACAGCGACATCGACAGCGCCCACAGCCAAATCAACCAACTGCCCGATCTGCAACAGATCATGGACAAACAACAGGCCGATGCCACCGCCACCATCGCCAACAGCGTGCGCACCCTTAGCGCCGACATGGCCAGAAAAGCCAACCAAGAGCGGCAACAGGCACGAGAAAAAGCCGAGCAAGAACTACAAAGCAACAACCCCGAGCTATGGCAGGATTACAACCAGCTCAGCGAAGACAAAAAACAACTCGTCCTCAGAGAGACCAGCAAAGACTACCGCACAGCAGACGAACAAGCCCAATCATGGGGTATCGGCGGCGGCAAGAGCCGTGCCCTGAACGCCGTCACCAGTGCCGTCACCGGCATCCTTGGTGGCCAGACCAACCTGCAAGCGGCTACCAACGCCCTCGCACCGTATGCCGCAGAACTAATCGGCAAACAATTCGGTCATGGCGACAACCAAAACCAAGCCGCCCAACTGGTAGCCCACGCCCTCCTAGGCGCCATCAGCGCCAGCGTAAACGGTGGTAATGCCGCCGCCGGAGCAGTAGGTGCGAGCGCAGCCGAACTGGCCGCGCAATACCTGATTAAACAACTGCCCAAAGATCAGTATCCCGAAGCCATAGACCCGAGAACTGGCGAGATAGACCCGAACCGCTTACCGGAAAGCGTCAAAGCCAGCATCAGAGACCTATCATCAGCAGTAGCCACCGTATCAGGTGGGCTAACAGGTGGTTCACTGGTTAATGCACAGATTGCAGGAGTGGTTGGGCAGAATGCGGTGGAGAATAACGTAGATTTAATCCAGCTTATCTCACCAGCATCAGCTGCAATGCTGTCCAAGGATCCAAAACACCGCGAAGCCATGAAAATGGCTCATCAAATCAGAATGATGAACTCAGCAATAACAATAGCTACAGTAGGAGGAGGTTATGTAGTAGCAGGAATCGGATACGTAGCTCCAGAAGCGATACCAGCAATATATTCAGCATGTAGAGTAAATCCGGCAGGATGTACAGTGGTAGCAGTAGAATCCACGGAAGTACTTGCCGGATTGGCAACAGGTGCAGTTACAGTAAGCAATTTACCTGCTTCTGCGATAAAATCGACAAGTAAGATTGGCGGGAAGTACGCGGAAGAGATTGGGCAGATAGGTAAAGAGGCGAGTAAAGGTTCTGCCAAGGCAGGCAAGGAGGCGATGGGCTCTTTAACTGGTCAGCAAACAAAACTACCGCCTAATGCCTCAGCAGAAAATATTCGTTCACTCCAGCGTGAAAATGAAAGTGCAAAAATACTGTCAAAGAATGGTTATCATGTAGAACAGAATCCAATGACATCAGGTATTAAAAATCCTGATTATAAAATTAATGGTGAAATATTTGATAATTATGCACCTAGTTCTAGCAATATCAGAAATATATGGCGAGAAGTAGATAAAAAAGTACAGAAAGGTCAAACAAACAGTGTTGTTATTAATTTAGCTGATTCAAAAGCGACAGTGGCTGATTTACAAAAACAGTTTAAAGATTGGCCAATAAAAGGTTTAAATAAAGTTATTGTAATAGACCGTTCTGGAAAAGCAGTAAGAATTAAGTAAGGGCAAGAAAATGGCAATAGACATAACATGTTATACCAAGTTAGATCATAACTTATTACAATCTAAACTGGATGTAATTAAATCAAATTATAATTATATATTTAACCATTCATATCTTATATATACCGCTAATGAGGTGTTAACTCGACAGCAGCTTGAATTAATAGTTGATCCTGTTGAAAAATATCAAAAAGAATCTGATTTGTTAATTTCTGAAGAGTTTGGTCTTAAAGATGCAAGATCATATTTTATGGTATCGGTAAACGATAAATCCTTTCCTAAAGTGAATACAACAGGAATGGCAGAGCTTTTAAGAAAAGAACTTGGAGAAAAAAATATTATTGTATTACTTAATGGTGAAACTTTAATTTAAAAAAACTAAAGCTCCCCACCCTAACTTGTGGAGAGCTTTTAGGTCCTGAAAATAAATTAGTGTATTTGCCTAATTTAGAACTACTCTAATTAATAAAAAAAGAGGTAGATACAAAATGGACGAACAAAAACTAAGAGAAATGGCAACGGAACTGGCTAAAGACATAAAAATTCAGAAAGATTTATGTAAATTAATGGGTTTTATGAAAGGGTTCTGCTAAGGCTGGGAAAGGGGCAGTTGTAGTAAATGATTTGAAACCCCACGAAATAAAACAGGCTCAAAGAATAATTGATGAATTTGGTGGAGGATTTGAAGGAGTGCCAAAACTTACTGTAGGTAGTAAGCTAAATGGTAAAGCCATAACATCCTCAGATTATCCTGTTATTGATGGTTGGTATACAGCAGCTTCAGGAAAAAAAGTCCCTGTAAGCTTAAAGGAGATTACATCTTCAAATCCATTATCAATATTACAAGATGTTAGTAAGGCAAATAAAACCGGTAAAGAGTTTAATATATTAAATGCAACTATGTATGTAGACGCAAAAAATATGTCTAGTAAACAATTAATTAAATTCGCCCAAAATGGACCTTTAAGTGGAAATGCATTACAACAAGCGGTTATTAATCAAGTTATAGTTAAAACTAAAGATGGTTTTGTAACTATAAACCCAAAATCAGTTATAAATAGTAAACCAAAGGAATGGTAATGAGCTTATCTTTAAGTGCTTTCTTAACTAAACCCATGAAAATAGAAGTATATCTTTTATCTTTACATGCTCAGAAAATATTTAATTTTTTATTAGGTGAATCAAAACAGCCTTTAAATATTTCTATTCAAAATTCTAAAGGGGAGGAGGTAAAAGTAATTAAGCCTAATAATGAAATATATCGATTTACAGAAAATATGTTGCTTGGAGAAGGCGGATATATTTTATATATGCTTGATGAATATTGGAGATATCATAGTGATAAAGAAATTTATGAATTTAGTGTTACTGAAATTCACTTTGACAATAAAAGTTTTTTATTTATAGTTCAGTTATCAATTCTCATTGCGGTAGCACAAATTTCGGGAATTGATCATTTGAATGATACCCATGGTTTATTCAAGGAAACTAAAGAGGATAGAGTTAAAATTAAAGATTTATTGAATTTAAGAGTAAATTCTAACACTTATTCTATTAACGAGTCCCTTAAATTATTTTATAGCAAAATGCTTTTATCATAATAATAGATAAACATGAGTTTATCGAGAATCTAAGCTATAAATAATGGTAGCCTTAACGTATTTAATCTGTTAATCTTCGTTACCGTTATTTTAACTACAACGGTCAACCCTATCCTAATTTTGTGTATTTTGCTTTTACAGATAACAAAATTAATTGTCAGTATCATTAAACGGCAAATATACAAAATCTAGGATGAGGTTATCATCCCACCATCAGCCCGGGGCAGATCACCACCAACGGCAAAGAAACCAGCGTAGAAGAACTAGGCATCCATAGCGATATCGACAGCGCACACCGCAATGTCAAGCAACTGCCGGATCTGCAACAGATCATGGACAAACAACAGGCAGTAGCAGAAGCCACCGCCATCATCGCCAACAGCGTGCGCACCCTTAGCGCCGACATGGCCAGAAAAGCCAACCAAGAGCGGCAACAGGCACGAGAAAAAGCCGAGCAAGAACTACAAAGCAACAACCCCGAGCTATGGCAGGATTACAACCAGCTCAGCGAAGACAAAAAACAACTCGTCCTCAGAGAAACCAGCAAAGACTACCGCACAGCAGACGAACAAGCCCAATCATGGGGTATCGGCGGCGGCAAGAGTCGTGCCCTGAACGCCGTCACCAGTGCCGTCACCGGCATCCTCGGCGGCCAGACCAACCTGCAAGCGGCCACCAACGCCCTCGCACCGTATGCCGCAGAACTTATCGGCAAACAATTCGGTCATGGCGACAACCAGAATCAGGCCGCCCAACTGGTAGCCCACGCCCTCCTAGGCGCCATCAGCGCCAGCGTAAACGGTGGTAATGCCGCCGCCGGAGCAGTAGGTGCGAGCGCAGCCGAACTGGCCGCGCAATACCTGATTAAACAACTGCCCAAAGATCAGTATCCCGAAGCCATAGACCCGAGAACTGGCGAGATAGACCCGAACCGCTTACCGGAAAGCGTCAAAGCCAGCATCAGAGACCTATCATCAGCAGTAGCCACCGTATCAGGTGGGCTAACAGGTGGTTCACTGGTTAATGCACAGATTGCAGGAGTGGCTGGGCAGAATGCGGTGGAGAATAATGAACTAGTACAAAGAACACCAGAAAGCGTGATTCAAGATTTTGAAAAAAGGAAAGAAAAAATAAAATCAGAAGTATGTACTGGTGGTATGAGTCAGGCAGCCTGTAATAAAGCTATAGCGGCAGAATTTGATAGAAATAATGCAGAGTTCGGTAAAATGCTGATAGATTTAGCTACACTGGTGCCGGGCATAAGTGAAGCAGACGCATTAAGTATATTATTAAACGAAAAAACCTTATCAGGAGATGAAACAAGTAGGATATGGGGCGCGATTGGTATAATAACTGCTGGTTATGGTCAGAAATTACGATTGGCCGGAAAAGAACTACTGGCATTAAATTCGGCGGAAGAGCTGGTTACGTCAACAGGACATGTAATCAAGAATGTAGAAGCGAATGCGATAAAGAATGAATCCCGTGGAGTTGGTAAGGAAGCTGGAAAGGACGCTGTTAAGGCTGGAAAGGATGCGGGAGCAAATAAACATTTAGATAAGGCAGCCTTAGAAGCTCAACATGGAAAAGGAAATGTTCAACAAGGCGGTGGGCACTATAAAGAGACTAAGGATAAAATACATGCTAACCAAGTAGCAAATCAGAAAGGAAATGAATCGAGCAATTTTCGGGAACATGTAGCAAAAGAACAAGAAGTAAATGCTAATTTGGGTAAACGCCCAGAAGATAAAATTTGGACAGAAACACACAGAAAAGCCCCGGTTTCAAATGCGTACGGACATTGGGATAAACATAAAAATGAATTCCCAGAGTTTCAAAACTCAAAACAATATGTTGATGCCACCCACAACTTTGTAAGAAACCCGCCAGAAGGTACTCTGACAAAAATTCGAAATAATGGGGATACTTTATATTACAATCCATCAACAAATATTTTTGCTATAAAGAATGCTGATGGAACCCCGAGGACAATGTTTAAACCAAATCCAGCAAATCATGGTTACAAAACTAATCTGGAGTATTTTAATGCACAAAAATAATGAATTATATACATGTCGCGTATGTGGACTAGAACAATCAGAACCTCAATGGGGAGAAGATGGTAAATCGCCAACATATAATATTTGTGACTGTTGTGGTGTTGAATTTGGATATGAAGATATTACTTTAATTAGCACTAAAAACTATCGAGAAAAATGGATAAAATCAGGCGCAAAATGGAATTGCCCAAAATGTAAGCCCATTGGGTGGTCTCTTGATATGCAGTTATTAAACATTCCTAAAAATTATTTATAAACTGCAATAGTTCAAAATCTGAGAAAAGTTAGAAAAAATGGCATCTCATCCAGAAGATAAAGATAAGGTTAACCAGCTACTTGCTAAAATACCTGACTGAACAACCATCCCCGCATTAGCGGGGATAATTTTTGGAGCGGTAAAAACCACCTTGATGCCAGAACTCACAGCCAGACCACCCTCCAATCAGACAAACTCAGCCTAACCAGCAAAGGCAACA
>NZ_JAGGIJ010000014.1:0-8227 GCF_024103505.1 Snodgrassella sp. | reverse complement strand
TTTTATAAAAAATTTTATTTACATGGTTCAAGTGAAACAGCCATTTCTAATGCAGCCTTAGAATAATTTACACTTTCATCGAAATCCGGTTGTGCTTTCATTTCATCAAGTGTATAAACAATACAAGCTTTCTAACAAGCATAAGGAACCTGATGGGAACCTTCTAATCCGTTATACATGTCAATAGCTTCTTGGCCTTCTGCTATAATTTCAACAGTTATAGGTTCGGGCGGATTATATGGATCTTTATAAACGCCCTTCAAACAAGCCTTGTATTGTTCCAAAACATATAAAAGTTGTTCTTTAGTAATAACAACTTGTTGTTGTTCGACATATTCGGTACCAATAAAGACATAATTACCAGTAATTAATACCCAGTGGGCATTACCGATACCAAACATGCCATCTGGTGCTCGGCTGTTTTCTAAATCGGTGAGATTATTAATCCAAATATTAACTGAATTAACCCCTGTAGGCAGGTCTGTCGCTAACCAAGCAGCTATTTCACATATCCCATAACCTTGCTTTGGCGCATGTCTAATATTTTCATCTTTTGTAGTTCCAGAAAGAATATATTTCCCTTCATACCATATAAAATACAATTTCTTCTTTAACATTACTTCTTAACTCCTTGATAAATAGGCCAAGCTGTTGCCCCAGTTCCATTCGGTTTTTTATAATATCCTTCAATCTTTAATCCACTAGAGGATGTCCCTTGCCACATTTCCCTTTTTCGTGGGTCAGTATGAGGTCTCGAATTCTCAAAAGCACTCTTAATTTCCATCTCAGTTTGTCGTTTAGACCAATGTTCTGGGAAAAATGTTGTTTCTGCCGGCTTTTTATACCATTTACCGGTTGCAGGATCTCTTACTGAAATATATCCGGTTTTTACACCATTTGCATCAGCAGCGCCAGTCCATTTATCTACTTTAATATTTGGGTCTCGTAAGTAATGTCCTCCAGTGCCTACTTTTGTGCCATCTTTATAAGTTTTTATTTCGCCATTTAAAATGTGTTCAGTATTTATTGTAACCTTACTAGTTTGACCCGCTTGTTGTTGGACTAACTCGGCAGGTGTTGGTGATGGTTTGAAGTCTTCAAGATATTCCCCAGCGTTGCTTCCTGTACTGGTTGTTCCTTTACCAGCACTACCTTTCGCAATATTAGCACCTTTTCCAGCCCCCTTACCAGCCTCTATTACCTCCTTCTTAGCCGCATTGGCAACCTTGGTTATCGCTTTTTCGGTTACCTTTATTCCTGCTTTCGCCGCTCCTCCTACTCCTGTCGCCAGTGAGGCCATATCCAGTAGTAATTTGCCGGTCTCTATACCCGCATTATATGAACCACTGGCTCCAGCTCTTTGATATTCTTCTTCCAGCTTATCTAATCTGCTTATGTACGATTCTTTTACTGCATCACTTACATTTCCCAGAATGTTGCCGCTGGTGAACAAACCTTTCAAAGCCTCGTAGGTTTCTCCCGGGTTTGTTGCCATCTGTACCAGCTCTTGGATAGGTTCAATTGCACCTGCTGGCAAGCCGACGGCGATACCCGCGGTAAAGCTGGCTTGCTGTGCTACATTAATAGCAGCCCATTGAGTCTTGACTTTGGCAGTGCATCCTATATTTGTGCACTGCTTCAGCTCTTTCTGTTCCTGAGCAGCTTGTGCATCACTAAGGTAATTATTCTCTGCTGCATTCTGCCCAACCACTCCTGCAATCTGTGCATTAACCAGTGAACCTCCGGTTAGCCCGCCTGATACGGTGGCTACCGCTGATGATAGGTCTCTGATATTTGCTTTGACGCTTTCCGGTAAGCGGTTCGGGTCTATCTCGCCGGTTTTCGGGTCTATCGCTTCGGGATACTGATCTTTGGGCAGTTGTTTAATCAGGTATTGCGCAGCCAGTTCGGCGGCACTGGCGCCTACTGCTCCGGCGGCGGCATTACCACCGTTTACGCTGGCACTGATGGCGCCTAGGAGCGCATGGGCTACCAGTTGGGCAGCCTGATTCTGGTTGTCGCCATGACCGAATTGTTTGCCGATAAGTTCTGCGGCATAGGGTGCGAGGGCGTTGGTGGCGGCTTGCAGGTTGGTCTGGCCGCCAAGGATGCGGGTGACGGCACTGGTAACGGCATTCAGGGCACGGCTCTAATCATGCCTGTGCCCAGGTAGTACTATCTTAAAATAACATTATATTAATCCATAATGATATCTATTTTTTTATCAAGTAATCGGCCAACTTTCTTGCTATTTTTTAACACGGACATAGTTTTTATCATTAATTCTTTAATACTGTTATCCAGCTGTTCAGGAACCAAATCAACTATATCATCAAGCTCACAGCCAGATTCAATAATATCAATCAGTTCGTTAGATAATTGTGCCTTACATAAAATTTGAGCAACTGAAGGCATAAATATGAATCCCTCTGCATCATCTATAGATATTAACTTATGCTCTAAAGAATATAAAACACCCAAAATTAAAAAACTAATAAATTGATCAGACTGATTTCTATCAATAGTATAACTAACTTTCATCATTTTATATTACTCCAATTAGGCTTAACTTTCACATTAAATACTTTACCACTCTGACTTTGAAAATAATGAATTGATACCTTTTTTCCTGATGCATCAAAGCCATCTTTATAAACCTTCGTCCATTTTCCTGGTTCAATTTCCCTAAGTTGTTCTAATAATGCTTGATTTTTAACAGCATTTCTGGTTGTTCCATTTTGAATAGCTTTAAAATTTTGAGGATACTGTGGTGAATCTTTAATCGAATTATAGATATTTTTGATTTTATCACTAGCTCCCTGTTCAGTCTTATGAGCACCACCTACCTTACCTTTTCCACCGCTTTGTTGCGCTCCATGCGATTCGCTGGCTGTACTCTGGTGCCCATTATTTTTTATTACCTGTCCATTTGCAGTTACAAGACTTCCGGCGTTATTGTTGTATCTGCTTGTAATTGCCTTTATTTCATTAATTGATAATGCTTTGCCTCGTTTTAGTGCAATTGCATTGATTACTGTATTTAAACTTACTCCAGAATGGTATAAAGCATCTACCTGCTCAACCATAGAATACGAACCTATAGCCTGACCTGCAATCTGATATCGCAATACCTGCATTGCGATTTGCTGCTCAGATGAGCCAGACTGCTTCATTTTTTTCACTAAATTAGATAGTGTTATTTGCTGGAAATCAGGATTGGCTATTACTCCAGATGGCGTCCATCTCTGAGCATCCATATTGAAAATAGGTGTACTTAATCCATCCTGGCTTTCTCCTGCTCCCTGCATCATTTTACTTGCATAGCTTGTTAACAATATCATTGATTCTTCAGTTGATAACTGTCCGCTTCTATACAAGTCAAGTATGATTTTAGATGCCTGTTCGGTAGCTTCTATATAGTCCTTTTTAACTTGCTGCCTACATGCTTCAGTTTTACAAGCATCATATTTTCTTTGGTAATCATCTGCATTTTGTACGCCGGCTTTTTTTAGTTTTTCGTTTATTTTTCTTTCTTGGGCATTTAGTTTGCTTTCGCCATTGCTGTTGATGAGGGCGTTATTCTCCACCGCATTCTGCCCAGCCACACCGGCAATCTGTGCATTAACCAGTGAACCACCCGTTATACCACCTGATACGGTGGCTACAGCTGACGATAGGTCTCTGATGCTGGCTTTGACGCTTTCCGGTAAGCGGTTCGGGTCTATTTCGCCGGTTCTCGGGTCTATGGCTTCGGGATACTGATCTTTGGGCAGTTGTTTAATCAGGTATTGCGCAGCCAGTTCGGCGGCACTGGCGCCTACTGCTCCGGCGGCGGCATTACCACCGTTTACGCTGGCACTGATGGCGCCTAGGAGCGCATGGGCTACCAGTTGGGCAGCCTGATTCTGGTTGTCGCCATGACCGAATTGTTTGCCGATAAGTTCTGCGGCATACGGTGCGAGGGCGTTGGTGGCCGCTTGCAGGTTGGTCTGGCCGCCAAGGATGCCGGTGACGGCGCTGGTGACGGCGTTCAGGGCACGGCTCTTGCCGCCGCCGATACCCCATGATTGGGCTTGTTCGTCTGCTGTGCGGTAGTCTTTGCTGGTCTCTCTGAGGACGAGTTGTTTTTTGTCTTCGCTGAGCTGGTTGTAATCCTGCCACCTAGTGCGTTATCTAGGTTGATTTAGCCTAAATCTTTTTAGTAAAACTTGCTAAGAAGATGGCCTCCACGGTTAGGTGGAGAACCAATTAGCAAGCGTAAAGAACCTGATGGGAGCCTTCTAATCCATTATACATGTCAATAGCTTCTTGGCCTTCTGCTATAAATTCAACATCAATAGGATCTGGCGGATTATTGGGGTCATTATAATCTCCTTCTAAAAAAGTCTTATATTGTTCTAGAACGTATAAAAGCTGCTCTCTGGTCATGATAACCTGCTGTTCTTCTACATACTCAGTACCGATAAACACATAATCGCCAGTAATTAATACCCAGTGGGCATTACCGATACCAAACATGCCATCTGGTGCTCGGCTGTTTTCTAAATCGGTGAGATTGTTGATCCAGATATTGACTGAGTTTACTCCCGTAGGAAGATCTGTTGTTAGCCAAGAGCCTATTTCGTATATTCCAGGGCCTACTTTAGGAATAAATTTAATGTTACTTTCTTCTGGTGTTGGAGACATACGATACGCTCCATCTTTCCATATAAAATAAATTTTTTGATTAATCATTATTTTTTAGCTCCCTGATAAACAGGCCAAGCTGTTGCACCAGTTCCATTGGGTTTTTTATAATAGCCTTCAATTTTTAATCCACTAGAGGATGTCCCTTGCCACATTTCTTTCTTCAATGGGTCGGCATGAGGTTTTGAATTCTCAAAAGCACTCTTAATTTCCATCTCAGTTTGTCGTTTAGACCAATGTTCTGGGAAAAATGTTGTTTCTGCCGGCTTTTTATACCATTTACCGGTTGCAGGATCTCTTACTGAAATATATCCGGTTTTTACACCATTTGCATCAGCAGCGCCAGTCCATTTATCTACTTTAATATTTGGGTCTCGTAAGTAATGTCCTCCAGTGCCTACTTTTGTGCCATCTTTATAAGTTTTTATTTCGCCATTTAAAATGTGTTCAGTATTTATTGTAACCTTACTAGTTTGACCCGCTTGTTGTTGGACTAACTCGGCAGGTGTTGGTGATGGTTTGAAGTCTTCAAGATATTCCCCAGCGTTGCTTCCTGTACTGGTTGTTCCTTTACCAGCACTACCTTTCGCAATATTAGCACCTTTTCCAGCCCCCTTACCAGCCTCTATTACCTCCTTCTTAGCCGCATTGGCAACCTTGGTTATCGCTTTTTCGGTTACCTTTATTCCTGCTTTCGCCGCTCCTCCTACTCCTGTCGCCAGTGAGGCCATATCCAGTAGTAATTTGCCGGTCTCTATACCCGCATTATATGAACCACTGGCTCCAGCTCTTTGATATTCTTCTTCCAGCTTATCTAATCTGCTTATGTACGATTCTTTTACTGCATCACTTACATTTCCCAGAATGTTGCCGCTGGTGAACAAACCTTTCAAAGCCTCGTAGGTTTCTCCCGGGTTTGTTGCCATCTGTACCAGCTCTTGGATAGGTTCAATTGCACCTGCTGGCAAGCCGACGGCGATACCCGCGGTAAAGCTGGCTTGCTGTGCTACATTAATAGCAGCCCATTGAGTCTTGACTTTGGCAGTGCATCCTATATTTGTGCACTGCTTCAGCTCTTTCTGTTCCTGAGCAGCTTGTGCATCACTAAGGTAATTATTCTCAGCTGCATTCTGCCCAACCACACCGGCTATCTGCGCATTAACCAGTGAACCACCCGTTAGCCCGCCTGATACGGTAGCCACTGCTGATGATAGGTCTCTGATGCTGGCTTTGACGCTTTCCGGTAAGCGGTTCGGGTCTATCTCGCCGGTTCTTGGGTCTATGGCTTCGGGATACTGATCTTTGGGTAGTTGTTTAATCAGGTATTGCGCGGCCAGTTCGGCTGCGCTCGCACCTACTGCTCCGGCGGCGGCATTACCGCCATTTACGCTGGCGCTGATGGTATTTGATGGATATTTACTTTATTCAAACCATCACTATTTTTTATTATTAGTTAAATATAAAACAAAACCCTGCAAATACAGGGTTTATCATTTATTCTTTATACATCCTTGGAAAATATTCATCAATTTTGTCATTATCAAGCAATCTATCAACGGTAAAATCAACAGTATCTGACATAGCTATTCCATGACGTAATTCTTCTGGGAAATCTTCAATTGAAGCATAGATGGTTGGCATCAAATATCGGAAATAATCACCCATTTTAGTATTACCATTGTAGCCCACAGGATAATCTTGCCCTGGATTATCTCCTTCAATGCTATGATAAACAAAAAATCCTTTCCGTGATGGTAAATTAATTTCGTTTAGTGGTTCAAATTGCTTATTATTAATCCAACTATCAATTTCCATTTTGGACTTAATATCACTATAAACAAGAGATGAATATAAGTCTAATAACGTTTCACCATCTTTATTTGGAGGATAATGAGTATATGTTTCTGATTCTTCCCATTTATATTCATTAAGTGCATCTAATAAATTTTCAAAATCATTAACTGATAAAAGTGCATTAGGGAGCCATCCCCAACAATTATTAACCATCACAGCTATTTTTCCGTTCTTATCCATTCCAAACCAGGTATAAATCGTTCCAAATCCCGGTTCCCAAGATGTTTTTAATTGATTCATTATTTTGTTCCTCGTGGCCAGGTAACCTTACAATTATCACATGTTTTAACGATCACTTTTTCAGAAATTATACTATTTTCCTGCCTAAAAGCTTTTGGTCTAATTGCTTGTGTGAACTGAATGTTTTCGGGTTTAGCCCCTTGTCTTATTAAACTATCTGCAGCAGATACCTCTGCACATGCTCCAGCTTTATTCTTACAAAAGCTGGTGAACTCACCTATCTTAACACCTAATTGTGTTTCAATATAGCTTACTGTTGTTGGGTGTAATGATTCTGCCGTAATCAATTTATTACTATAACCAACAGCAGTCTTTCCTGTTACAGGATCATAAGCACCAATCATTGCAGCTACTTTTTCAGCTTGAGTATTAGATTTAAATTTATTAATTTCGTTTATTAATTCTTGTTGTGCTTGTACTGCTAATTTCTCGGTTTGGGCAACATCAATCCCCTTTCCAGCACTACCTTTCGCAATATTAGCACCTTTTCCAGCCCCCTTACCAGCTTCTATTACCTCCTTCTTAGCCGCATTGGCAACCTTGGTTATCGCTTTTTCGGTTACCTTTATTCCTGCTTTCGCCGCTCCTCCTACTCCTGTCGCCAGTGAGGCCATATCCAGTAGTAATTTGCCGGTCTCTATACCCGCATTATATGAACCACTGGCTCCAGCTCTTTGATATTCTTCTTCCAGCTTATCTAATCTGCTTATGTACGATTCTTTTACTGCATCACTTACATTTCCCAGAATGTTGCCGCTGGTGAACAAACCTTTCAAAGCCTCGTAGGTTTCTCCCGGGTTTGTTGCCATCTGTACCAGCTCTTGGATAGGTTCAATTGCACCTGCTGGCAAGCCGACGGCGATACCCGCGGTAAAGCTGGCTTGCTGTGCTACATTAATAGCAGCCCATTGAGTCTTGACTTTGGCAGTGCATCCTATATTTGTGCACTGCTTCAGCTCTTTCTGTTCCTGAGCAGCTTGTGCATCACTAAGGTAATTATTCTCAGCTGCATTCTGTCCAACCACCCCGGCTATCTGTGCATTAACCAATGAACCTCCGGTTAGCCCACCTGATACGGTGGCCACTGCTGATGATAGGTCTCTGATGCTGGCTTTGACGCTTTCCGGTAAGCGGTTCGGGTCTATCTCGCCGGTTCTCGGGTCTATGGCTTCGGGATACTGATCTTTGGGCAGTTGTTTAATCAGGTATTGCGCGGCCAGTTCGGCTGCACTGGCGCCTACTGCTCCGGCAGCGGCATTACCGCCATTTACGCTGGCGCTGATGGCGCCCAGTAGGGCATGGGCTACCAGTTGGGCGGCCTGATTCTGGTTGTCGCCATGACCGAATTGTTTGCCGATAAGTTCTGCGGCATACGGTGCGAGGGCGTTGGTGGCCGCTTGCAGGTTGGTTTGGCCACCAAGGATGCCGGTGACGGCACTGGTGACGG
>NZ_JAGGIJ010000008.1:0-97465 GCF_024103505.1 Snodgrassella sp. | reverse complement strand
TTCACGCAGGCTTGCTGTTACATTATCAAATAAACCAGATTGTTTGATGCGATCACTACCAAAGACAATTAATACTCTTTTGGCACCAAACTCCTTCATATAGCGACCCATGTTTTTTTCTTTATTGATACCAAATTCTATACGAGTTGGATTTTGAAAACTAAATTCATACATCGTGTTATTCCTTATACTAGACGTTTAATAAAAATTAGTTGGTTAGCTCCCACCAGAATTTTGCTGTGGCACCGCCATCAATTAACATATCACTACCAGTAATATAAGCTCCTTTTTCGGACATAATGAGTTCGGCTAGATTGGCAATTTCATCTGGCGACCCACCACGACCTACGGGTAATTCTGTAAGCATTTTGCGGTAAAAATCTTTACGATCGCCATTGAGTTCTTCATTGGCTAAAGGTGTATGGATAATACCTGCACTGATACAGTTTATTCTTGCACCACGATGCCCCCAGTTGACCGCTTCAGCCTGTACTCTTAAGGCATTCCCTCTTTTGGCCAGTTGATAAGCTTTTAAACTATCATTTACTTCTTTAATAAAAGGTAAATCGAGTAATGCTTCTGTAGGTGTTAAGGCTAGGGCTTTAGTTTGCTCCAATGTAAGCGGGTCTAAGCGATGTGATGATTGTGAACCAATGACTAAAGCCGAACTACCTTTTGCCATTACCCCACTAAATGCATCAAATAATAGAGCATTACCATATAAATCGACTTCAAATATTCGCTGTGCAGACGCTTGGGAGGGGGATACACCAGCCGTGTTGACTAAGCCCATGATTTTGCCTAATCCAGTGGCAGTCTCTACCAGTTTATTGACTGATTCTCGATTTGATACATCGCAAGCGATAGTATGGACATTAAATCCTGCATTACGCAGTTCTTGAGCTTGTTTTTCGGCTTGTTCAATTTTTAAATCGGCTAGCAGCAGTACTTTACCCACTGCTATACGCCTGACAATTGCTATGCCTATTGCCCCAGATCCACTTAAAACGATAACTTCTTTTGACATTGTCGCTCTCCATTAATTTGTTATATCGCTAAGAATTAAACTCTGGCTCTACTTAAAATTCTACACGCGGAATATGCTGAATTTTTGATTAACTTACTAATTAAATTCGCCATACTACGCTAGATATTTGATTCTCTTGTGATGCGTTACTTTTATGTATTTGTTGATAGTTAATGTTTATTTAACATGATGATTTTTTGATAAAACAGGAACAGCGACTTTAGGTAAGCTGCTGCTGACACTAAGTATCAATGTATTTATCATTCAATTTATCTGTTGGATAAGGATAAATTTATTTTAGCGGGGGCTTCTGTTGAGATAAATGGGGAGGGTGTTTTATAGTGTAATGAATTAAATTCACTAATAAAATGTGATTATGTACAATCTTAATGAGTTAAGTTATTTTATTACTGTGGCACAGACCAGTAGTTTTGTAAAAGCAGGGCAATTGTTAGGCATTTCTTCATCGGCATTAAGTCATAGTATGCGAAAGCTGGAAACGCGGTTAAATTTGCGTTTATTTAATCGTAATACCCGTAGTGTGTCATTGACTGAAGCAGGAGAACAGTTATACCAAAAAATTTCTCCTTTGTTTGAGTCGATTAATCAAGAGGTGAACGTATTAAGCAATTTTATTAGTACGCCTTCAGGAACAATCAGGATTAATGCGCCCAGTATTGCTATAGAACACATTATCTATCCCAAAATACGTGATTTTTTACCTCGTTATCCGCAGATTAGGGTCGAAATTCAAGCCGATAATAGTTGGGCTGACATTGTTAAACAAGGTTTTGATATGGGATGTCGTTTAGGTGGTGATATTGCTAATGAGATGATTGCTGTAAAAATATCACCGCCTTTAAAGATGGCCTTAGTAGCAAGCCCTGAATATTTAATCGGGAAAGTGATACCAAAACAAATTAAAGAGTTAGATGAACATCGGTTAATTGGTATGAGGATATCCGCGCAGCATGGTACGGAATTGCCATGGGAGTTTACGCAAGCAGGAAAGACGATTAAATATCACCCTCATTCACAATTTATGATTAATAATCACTTGCGTAAGCAAGCAGCTTTAGATGGTTTAGGCATCACGTGGACTGCTCAAGCTGATGTTGAAAAGGAATTGGCATCGGGTGAATTAGTTGAGTTGTTAACTGAGTTTGCTATCACTTATGACTCTTTTTATCTTTACTATTCAAGTCGCAAAGGACATTCAAATGTGTTTAAGTTGATTATTGATACGTTGAGGTGTGATTGATGGGTTAGGGTGAATGTTGTTTTTATGGGTTTTTATTAGATTTTAGTCAAGATACTTGTTGCTTTTATAAGTTGTTTATTTTGCTATAACCAAGATTAATATTGTTGCGGTACTATCCAGCTGTTGGCGATGTACCGGCAACTTTGATAATAGTTTTGAATATATTTAAGTGGTGTTTTGTTTCTCTGTTGTTGTACTGGTTAATAAGGGTGCGAATAATATGAATTTGGTATGTAAAAAAATCTGTAATTGAGTTGCTGCGACTATTTTTTTGTTTGGCTGATATTGGGTTGTGCACACACTGATGCAAATGGTTTTTTTATTTGGCTGCCAGTTGCCACAGGGAGGTGATTTCGCGGTTACGGGCATAGGCGAGAGGGTGGTGCTGTTGGCGTGCTTTGGGGTGCTGAGGCTGAATATCGGTTTTGTGAATTAGCTTTAGTCCGGCGGTGCTTATCCATTGTGGTAATGCTTCTGCTGGGCGTAAACCCAGATGTTCGGCGATATCGGACATGATTAGCCATATTTGTCCATGTGGGGTAAGGTGGTTTTTGGCTTGGGTAAGAAATGTTTGTAACATTTGGTGTTCTGGGTCGTACAGTGCGGTTTCGATGTCGCTGCTTGGTTTGGCAGGTAGCCATGGCGGGTTACAGATGATGAGATCTGCGCGACCTGCGGGAAAAAGGTTGATATGCTGGATGTGAATTTGTTCGTTGAGTTTTAGGCGTTGTATATTTGCTTGGGCGCAGGCGATGGCGCGAGTGCTGTTGTCAGTAGCTGTGATATGGGGTATGCCGCGCTGTGCCAGTATGGCTGCCAGTACGCCGCTGCCGGTACCGATATCCCATGCGGTATGGCAGGGACTGGGTAGTTTGGCCTGAGCAACGAGTTCGAGATATTCTCCGCGTACCGGTGAAAAAACGCCATATGGAACGTGGATTTTTTTTCCGTTCAGTGCCGGAATGGCGACGCCGGCTTTATGCCATTCATGGGCGCCGATGTAGCCTAGTAGCAGATGCAGGGGTAAAAGCAGGGTGTGTTGATTGGGGCTGCCGAAAACGTCGTTAAGTGCGGCGGCAATATTGGGCGCACGGTTGTTTTTGAGCAGGCCATTGGGCTGGATTTCTATCAGTAGCTGCTGAAACAGTCGGCTGTGTTGTGCCTGTTGCAGACGGTGCTTGTGAAAATCGGTATGGGTGCGGGCTTTGCTGTGGACGCGCTTTTTGATGGCGGCCAGTAGTTGTTTGCCCTGATGGTAATCTCCGCGCCACAGTAGTGCTGTGTTCTGGCGCATGAGATGCAGTGCCTGTTCGGCGTTGATTTGGCTGATTGTCTGTATGTGGCTGGGTGCCGGATGGCGGCTGTCACCACACCAGATGCCATGCATGTTCTGGCCGTGTTCTGTCCAGTGAATGGTTTCGTTCATGTTAGTTGATTATGTAAAAGGTGGTGTCTATTATATGAGAATGAGGTGTTAAATAGGGTGTATGGGTAAGGAGGTTGTTATGTGTGTTTGGCGATCATGGTTACGATTAAATAAAAAAACTGCCTGAATTTCTATTGGATTCAGGCAGTTTTTTGGTTGGTATGGATTGTTAACGATCATCCATAATAGACAGCAGGATGTGCACCAGGCTGACAAAGATGTTGTACAGGGAGATGAAGAGGGTTAATGCGGCGCTGGTTGCGCTGTCTTCACCACCAGCGATAACGGTGCGGATCTGCCACATAATCATCAGTGAGCTGAAGATAACAAAGCCGGCTGATATGGTTAATGACAGGGCTGGTATTTGCATGAACATGTTCAGAATCATGCCTATGATTAAGACAACTGCACCTATCAGCAAGAATTGGCCAAGGCCATTCATGCTGGATTTGGAACGGTGGGCAATGGTTGCCATGGTCAGGAATACACCAGCTGTCATCATGGCTGCCATGCCAACAATTTGGCTTCCGACAGAAGAGGACAGCGCAAATTGCAGCAAGGGGGAGATGAAAAATCCGATGCCGAAAGTAAATACCATCAGTAGGCCAATGCCTACGTTATTGTAACGGTTTTTTTCAATGGCAAACATCAGGCCGTAAGCGAAGATGAAAAAGGCGACAGTGGGCAGCCATGAGTTGCTGAACAGGGAGTAGAAATTTATAGAGGCACCGGCGTAGGCACCGGCTGCACAAGGCAGGAATGATATGCCAAGCAAGGCATAGGCTTTACGCAGGACAGCTGTTTGCTGGCTTTCGCCTACTTGTCCCAAGTGGGTAAAATCGTAAGTATTGCGTGGTTGCATAAAAAGGATTCTCCTTAATTTTGTCAGTAAATAATTTCTCAGGTTGATTATATTGTAACAATTGTTGGTATAAATGCACAGTACGAATGCATTGCTACGATAAGATTATTGATTTTGGTTGTAATAAGTTGTGTTGCTTATGATATTTGGCTGATTTATGTTTTTTCAATGGTTTTGAATAATATGTATTTGAATTTTATAAGTTATTCAATATTGGCCAGTTTGTGGGTTTGGAGGCTGAGTAACCATTTGTTGTTGTACCGGTGCTGGTTGAGTTTGCCAAGTGTCTGTAGGGTGGTGAGGATGTTGAATTGGTTGTTTTGTTCGCATGGGGAGAGGAAGTAGTGTCTGGCCTGTATATGTTGTTCTATTTTCTGGCAGAAAGCGATGAATTCTGGATGGTCTTCAACGACGATGCGTACTTCATCAGCCCGATTCTGTGCCAGGAATGGATAGTGTTGGCGGTAGTGGAATTTCGGGCTTAAGGCGATGTAGTCGATATGTGGGTCTACAATGCCCAGTCCGTTGCTTTCAAGGGCGATATAGTAGTTTTTCTGTTTGAGTTGTTGTAAGAGTAAGGGAAGTTTTTTATGGATGGTGGGTTCGCCACCGGTAATGATGATGTTTTTACTCTGATACTGCTGGACGATGTCAAGAATGTGTTGCAGGGACATGCTTTGGTAGCGCATGAAGTCGGTATCGCACCACGGGCATTTGAGATTGCAGGCAGCCAGACGGATGAAAATGGCAGGCATGCCGGTATTGTAGCCTTCACCCTGTAATGATTCAAAGATTTCGACGATGTTAAACTGGGTCATGGTTTGGTATTCTGGTATTCGCAATAGGAGGTGGGTGTTTCCCACAGGGTGATTTTGGATACTGGCAGATAGGCAGTCAATTGATTGAAAATGAAGCGGCTTATGCCTTCGGCGGTGGTGCGGCAAGGAAAAGCAAATACTTTACGCTGCATTTGTTTAAGCAGGGCAGCAATTTTGCGTTCGTTGTTATTGGTTTCGTCATACAGATAGGCGTGATCAAGCTGGCTGATGATGTGCTGGTTGATGATGGTTTTGATGTCTGCGAAATCCATCACCATCTCTTTGCTGGAACCTTGTGGTTGCAACGGGCTGCTGACTTCGACTATCAGGCGGTAGGTATGGCCGTGCAGGTTGTGACATTTGCCTTGATGCCCATCAAGCATGTGGCAGGCATCGAATTGAAATTCTTTAGCGATTTTGAACATATTTCCTCGGCTCTACTAGCTGATAAGGTGGGGTTTGGAGGGTAAAAGAGGAAATATGGCTGTATGCAAATGATACATGTGTAGTATGGCTCCTAGTTTTTTAGCGTGGGATGGATTGCGAACCACGTGGTTGTTTGGCTGTTAATAGCGCATGGTGCTGTTTGATGCCGCTGATTTTGTTTAAGTGGGTATTTTAATGGAATCCGCAGGTTTCTGACAGGGGGGCATGTTTGGTCGGTAAGTGTGATTCAGTGCCGTCCTGAACGCCAGATTGACCAGATTACCCACAGGCTGTTGCTGAAAGCCAGCAGGTAGCCAAGTAGTCCGAAAATTGGCAGATCAAATATTTTGGGACCGGCGTTGATACTCATGACTATGGACGAACCTATGATCAGTGCCGCAGTGACTATGCCCATGGTCAGGCGGTTGACAGCTTTGTCCAGCTGGTTGTTGAGTTTGTCGATGTGTTGAATATTGAGGCTGATAGGTAGCTGGCCGTGGTGGATGCGTTTGCTCAGGCGTAATAGGTTTTGCGGTAAGGTGTCTATTATTTGAGCTAATAAATGTAGCTGCATTTTGCTGTGGCGCCAGATGGTGTGTGTGTTAAAACGGTGACGCAATACGTTTTGGACGGTAGTCTGGGCATGGTTTAACAGTTCAAAGTCGCCATCTATCTGTTTGATGACGCCATCTAGGGTAATCAGACATTTGAACAGGATGATGAGGTCGGCAGGCAGGGTAAGGCCGTATTCGCGGACAATATGGGTGATGTCGTTGATGATCTGGCTGATACGCAGTTGGCTGCTGTTGAGCTGTTCATAGTTGAGCAACATTTCCAGTACGGCACTACCAAGCTGATCTTCGTTGAGGGGTTCTCCCTGTGCCCAGTTGGACAGGACATATTGCAGGGCAAACTGGTCGCGTTCAAGCAGGGCGTGAATCAGGGTGATGATTTCCTGATGACGTTGCTGGCTGAGCCGGCCAATCAGTCCGAAGTCGATCAGGGTGATGCGACCATCGTTTCGTACTAAAATGTTGCCCGGATGCGGGTCGGCATGAAATAAGCCATGCTGTAATATCATGTCGAGTATGATGTCAACCAATGTGGCGGCGAGGTTATGCCGTTGTTGTTTGCTCCAGCTGCTGAGTGTAAGATTTTTAAGTAAAGTATCGTCAATATATTCTTGTATCAGTATTTGACGGTTAGAATATGTCGCATAAGTTTGGGGTATATGGATTTGCTGCTGTTGGTTGTAAATACGGGCGAAATGTTGCATATTGCGACGTTCGGCAGTCAGATCGGTTTCTTTTTCCAGTGAGCGGGCAAAATATTGCACCATTTGTACGGGATAGTAGCGTCTGGATTCGGGTATTTCCGATTCGAGTAGTTGTGCTATGTGGTTGAGAATGCGCAGGTCGGCTGTAACGGTTGATTCAATGCCCGGTCGCTTGACTTTAATGGCAACTTGTTCGCCACTAGTAAGTGTGGCGCGGTGAACCTGTGCTATGGAGGCGCTGCCAATTGGTTGTGCTTCTATGTGACTGAAGATGGTGTCTAATGGCTGGCTTAGCTGAGCCTGTATGATGTCTCTAATGTCAGTTATGGGGAGGGGATGTGTGTTATTTTGTAGATGGGCAAATTCTTCTGTCCATTCTTCTCCGAAGACATCTGCACGGGTGGCCAGTATTTGTCCCAGTTTGATGAATGTTGGCCCGAGCTCTTCAAAAGCCAGACGAAATCGCCGTGGTGTACTCAGATAACGCTGATGCTGAGCTGATGGATCAGAATGTTTGATCCGGCGTATCGGTAATTTGATACGAACAAGAAATTCACCGAGGCCGTGTTTGGCCAGAATAGTAAGAATTTCGCGCATACGCGCCCAATCGCTGATACGAGATGAATTGGGTGAAAACATATGATGATATCCCAGACAATGGCTGCTTACAGGATAGCAGAATTGTTTGATGAATAGATGGAATAATGTTGGCATGAAGTGGATTAAAAGATTAATGAAATCGGCAACGGTATGCCTGTGTGCCAATTTCATTTTGATTACGCCTGTGATGGCGGCGCCCGACGAGGGGCTGGATAATGCTGCACTGGAACGTTTGATTCGTGAGCGGACTGCTACGCCGGTTGTGCGCTCAGGTGATGACGCTAGTGATTTGATTATGAATGCGATGGGGCTGCTGGGTGTAGCCTATCATTTTGGTGGAAATTCTCCTACGAGCGGGTTAGATTGTAGTGGTTTTATGCAATATATTTTCCGGCGCAGTATGGGTGTTACATTGCCGCGTAGCTCGCGCCAGATGGCCACGGTAGGTGAATCAGTCAGCCGGACTAATTTGCAGCCGGGTGATCTAGTGTTCTTCAGTCCCGGTGGTGGCGGTATTTCGCATGTGGGTATGTTTATTGGTAATGGAAGGATGATTCATGCGCCGCGTACGGGAAAAAATATTGAAATTACCAGTATTGAACAGGGTTACTGGGCGCGTGCTTTTGTAACGGCGCGCAGGGTGAAACATTGATGAAGTCTTTACCTCCGATGCCTAAATGGGTGGATGATGCGGGTAATGTTGTCTCTTGCACTGAAAAAATTAAGGTGATGCAGCAGAATATGCAGGAGATTTATGAGCTGGCACAGGAAGCCTTTGAAGATGGGTTGCTGATGGGGTGTCAGGAACAGCAGTTGCGTGCTTATCTGACTGAGCTGATGGCAACGCTGGAAAACCCTTATCAATAATAAATATTGATAAGGGTCTGAATGGTTTCTGAGCTCAAGCTTGGGACTGCCTGACAATATTGGTATTGCAGCAGTTTTATCTGTGCTGAAGCGTTGTTGGATACAGTTGCACTGTGCAATTTGTGTTGTACTTTGCTGTGGGTTTTTGTTGTCTGTATTCGGATGGTTGAGGCGATTTTGCTATTTGTTCAGGTAAGCTGCCAGCCAGCTATGATTATTTGCATAATTAAGTTGGAGGCAATTAATAATAACGCCCATCTTTGAGGATGGGCGTAGTTGTTTGTAGTAGTGTGTTTTTAAAACAGGTTATCTAATGGTTTGCCATTAGCACCATTGGCTGCCGGTTTTGGCTTTACTACTGGCGTTGGGGTGGCCGGTGTGAGCGGACTGCTGTCTTTGTTGTTGGTGGTTGTTACATTGGTTGGTACTAAAGGCTGTATTTCCTGTTCTTCTGGTGCTGCTGCTTTAGGTTTAGTACTGTCTCTGCCAGAAGTTTCTGCGATAGCTGGTGCAGAGGCGGTATTTATGTTTTCGCTGTCGGAAGCAGCGGTAACCGCTGGATTAGGAACAAATACTGGTGACTGGGTAGTGTTATTTGCACCTGCTGCGCCTGTTGGTGTGAGTACTTCGAAGCTGGTCTGGGAGGCATAATTGGTAGTTTCTTGTGGAGTATTCAGAACCTGCCAAGCGTGAAAAACAAACCAGACAACAAAGATGACCAGAATCAGAAACAGGCTTAGGAGAATTTTACTGAAGGTACTCAAACCAGTTTTGACCGCGCTTTTTTTATTTTTTGTTTCGGGTGCGGTGGGTTTAGTGCTCATGATTTTGTAATCCTTTAGGGATATGGTCTTGTATAAGACGGCTATTATACCCAAATTTTCGTTTATGCTAATCAGAGGCAGGCTATTTGCTGCTGTAACAGCATGAAGTGTATGACTTTATCGCAGCATGTCTGGATATCAGGGGTTTCCTGCGGTGCTGTTCGGGGTGTTTTCAAAGGTTTGGTACAGGGTAATTACTTTCTGTACGCCGGATGTTGTACTGATGGCTGTTGTGGCTGTCTGTTGTTCGGCAGGTGTCAATATGCCCATTACGTAGGTTACGCCATTGTAGGTAACTACTTTGATATGTTTCGGAAATACTCCTTTTGTGTGCAGCAGGTTAGAGCGGATTTTTGAGGTAACCCATGAGTCATCGGTTACATGATTGAATTTGCGGTTCTGGCTGGCAAGATCAATATAGTTATACACTTTCTGTGCCGCCGGCTGTGACCGGGCTACGCGTTCGACCAAATTTTTATCGTTTTCGTTGGCAACCTGTCCAAGCAGCAGGATTTGCCGGTTGTAGCTGATAACTGACAATGTGGGCTGGAATTTGCTTTGCTGTGCCTGACTGTTGAGATAGGACATGGCACCGTCAAGGATGCGAACTTCCATTATTTTGTCATCAGTTTGTGCGCCGGTTGAGCGCCTGTCGATGGCTGATAGTGTACCAACAGTGGCACCGCCAACTAGAACTGCCGGACACCCTGTTAGGGTAGTTGTTAGGCAAAGCCCCAATGTTAGGGCAGATAAGTATTTTTTCATGAGATACACCTGTGAATTGAGTTGTTGCTGGTTATAAACCATCCAGCAATAATTGGTCAATCTGTGCACATAGGGCATGAATGGTTACTTGATGTGCTTCCAGTACGCGCAGGGGATGATCACCGGGTATATTCAGCCAGAGGTCGTCATCGCGTAATAAGCTAGCTACTTCGCCACCGCTTCCGCCGGTGATGGCTAATACACGCATATCGCGCTCATGAGCGGTTTTGATGGCATTAACTAGATTGGTACTTTGACCATCTGCTGATAATACACAGAGCATATCATGCTGTTTGCCGAGTGCATGAATCTGTTTGGCAAACAGGTCGTTGGGTTCGCTGCTGGTTAATGCGCTGAGTACGGAGGGGTTATTGCATAGGGATAATGCAGCCAGTGCCATGCGCTCTTGTTGTAAGCGAGTAATCATGTAAGCTGCCAGTGTATTGGCTAAAGATGCATAGGCACCATTGCCGGCAATAAGCAGTTTGCCATCACTCATTAATGCCATCAGGATTCCCTGGGCAACTTCGACGATGGGTTCTGCCAGTAAATCTGCACATTCATTCAGTAGCTGGGCGCTATCGGCAAAATGTTGATGGATTGAGGTGGATTCTGTCATATAAATTAATGTGTTAATGGATGCGAATGCAGGCAATATGCCGGGTTTCAGGCAAGCTGGCTGCTGAAACAGTATCTGGACTGTGTATGGGCTCTGCTGTTATGCATTAACACTGGAATACCGAGACATCGTGGTATAGTAATAACTTCGGGCTGTCTGCTGCTAAGTTGTCAGCTGGACGCCTTTATTTAAAATTGAACCAGATTACGGATAGATGAATGCAAGCCCATTATCAGAAAGCTGTTACCAGTATTGTACCGCAAACCCTCTATGTGGTGGCTACTCCGATAGGTAATCTGGCTGATCTGAGTTTTCGTGCTCTGGCTGTGCTGTCCCGTGCTGATTTGATTTGTGCGGAAGATACGCGGGTGACGCAACAATTACTGCGGGCTTATGGTTTGTCTGCACGGCTGATTAGTGTACGTGAGCAAAACGAGCAGAGTATGGCGGAGAAGATCATTGCAGCTTTGGCTGCGGGTCAGGTTGTGGCGCAGGTTTCTGATGCGGGTACGCCGGCTGTTTGTGATCCCGGTGCACGGCTGGTAACGCGAGTACGCGAGGCCGGTTATCAGGTTTTGCCAGTTGCAGGACCCAGTGCGGTGATGACGGCATTGAGTGTGGCAGGAGTAACGCAGTCTGATTTTTATTTTGCTGGTTTCTTGCCGGCAAAAAGTGGTGAACGACAGCAGCGTCTACAGGACTGGCAGGAGGTATCTTATCCGGTGGTGATGTTTGAAACACCACACCGGATTACTGATACGCTGGCTCAAATGGCATTATTGTTTCCTCAGCGTAGTCTGATGCTGGCACGTGAAATCAGTAAAACTCATGAAACTTATTTATGTGGTACGGTGGCGGAAATTCAGACGGTTCTGGATAAAGATGCTAACCAGAAGCGTGGTGAGATGGTGCTGGTACTGCATCCTGCACAGTTAGAGAAGAATGTTGATTTATCATCCGAGGCTGTTCGGGTGATGCAGATTCTGGTGCAGGAGTTGCCAACTAAGCAGGCTGCTGTGCTGGCAGCACAGATTAGTGGTGAAAATAAGAAAGCTTTGTATGACTGGGCAATTGCTGCTAAAAAATTATGAGAATAAACAAAATTATTTGGGCATGTTAAAATAGTTTATGTTTATTGTCATTTTACACAATGCTGAGCATTGTTTATGATACTGTCTGAATTAGCTGTTGCCGCCGCTGTGGCGCTGGCTCCCCCTGAATATTGCAATGATTTAAGGTAAACCGTTATGTTGAAAAAAAACGTAATTCGTTCCGGCTGGTGTTTGCTGGGGCTGGCACTGAGTGCCTGTACTCTTTTCAAACAACCGGCAGCACCGACAGAAACGGGCAGCAGTGAAGCCGGTGGTACTGCCACTACCTCTGCCGATAATCCATATGGCTCCGCACCTTATACTCCTCCGGCAAATACTGCTCCGGCCTATACGCCCAATGCTGATACTTCTGCTGGTTATGTAGGCAATTATTCTCCGGTAGATATTAATGCCGCCACTCATACGGTACAACGTGGTGATACGGTATTTAATATATCTAAGCGTTATCAGATTACTCAGGATAATCTGCGTTCATGGAATAATATTATTGATAATAATATTAAGCTGGGACAAGTACTGCGTGTAAAACCGGCTGGTTATGTGGCACCTGCTGGCAGCAAAAATACAACAACAACTGTGACTACTCCGGTAAATACATCCAGTGTAACTACGACTACCAGCACTACTACGACAACTACGCCATCTAGCTCTACTACAGTATCGACCAGTAAAACTGTCAGCACTGGTAGTGTGCGCAGTGTAAGCGGTATTGAATGGCAGCGTCCAACCGCTGGCAGTATTTTGCAAAGCTATGGCGGTAGTAGTAAAGGGATTGATTATGGCGGCAGTGCCGGTCAGTCGGTAGTGGCTGCGGCCTCCGGTAAGGTGGTATATGCCGGTAATGGTTTGCGCGGTTATGGTAATCTGATTATTGTGCAGCATAATCAGACTTATCTGACGGCTTATGGTAATAATCAGAGTATTCTGGTGAAAGAAGGCCAGCAGGTGAAACGTGGCCAGCAGATTGCCACGATGGGTAATACTGATGCCAAACGTACTCAATTGCATTTTGAGTTGCGTGAGAATGGTCAGCCACAGGATCCGAGTCGCTTCCTGCCGATGTAAGTATAAAACAGCTTAATAATTCTATTTATTTTAAAAGCACCATGTCTACTGAATACTGTATTCAGTGACTGGTGCTTTTTTATTAGAAATCTGTTATCTGGCTGAAGTGATGCAATAATTAGGTGTAATTTTTATAATATAGGTTA
Organism: Snodgrassella sp.; assembly: GCF_024103505.1. Lineage (NCBI taxonomy): Bacteria > Pseudomonadati > Pseudomonadota > Betaproteobacteria > Neisseriales > Neisseriaceae > Snodgrassella > Snodgrassella sp. Next base: position 84,371 of record NZ_JAGGIJ010000008.1, on the reverse strand, counting down.
CTCACGAAAACAAAATGGTGAATTATTAGTGTATAAATTGTTCCGCAGATTGTACTTTGGCAAAAGTGGTGAGTGCTGCTAGAAAGCTGTTCTGAACATCTGATGCTTTGGTAAGTGTGCCATTGAATTCTTGATCACGGGTGGTACAACCATCTGCAATCAAAATGGGGTGATAACCAAGTTCTGCTGCGCAACGGGTAGTGGAGTCAATGCACATATGCGTCATCATGCCACAGATAACCAATTGTTGGATGCTCTGCTGCTGAAGCTGTTGATGCAGATCTGTTTGCCAGAAGCTGTTAGGGTGGTTTTTAAGAATGATAAATTCGTTTTGGCTGGCTAAGGGCAGCAATTGCGGATGTAAGGCCACTCCGTGGCTTTCAGGTAGGAAAAAGGTTGCGTTTTTTCTGATATTGATATGCTGGATATAGAACACAGGTAGCTGGTGCTGGCGAAAATGTTCACGCAGTTTTAATATTTTTTCTAATGCTCTTTGCGGCTGATACAGCTGCATTTTACCCTGTTCAAAGTAGTCGTTTTGTACATCAATGATTATAAGCGACTGTTTCATTATTTTTTCCGGTTGTTTTTGGTGATTCAATTATGCGCTGCTATGGCTGTTGCCGGAACAGGCTGATGAAAACAGTTAATACTATTTTTTTTCAGGATGAAAGTATGGATAAAAAGGACAGGGCAATTTTGGATTTGCTGAAAAGCAATAGCCGTTTATCGTGGAAAGAAATTGGTGAAAAGGTTTTTCTGAGCGGGCAGGCGGTAGGTTTGCGGGTACAGAATCTGGTAGATAGAGGGGTGATTGAGCGATTTACTGTGGCCGAACATTATCCGTCTGAGCAATTTATAACGATTTACATGGATAGCAGCCGGTTTGCTGAATTTGAACAGCTGGTAAGTAGTTTTGCTGCGGTACAGGCCATTTATAAAATTACCGGTGATGGCTGTTATTTTATCCATGCAAGTTTCGCGGCGCAGGAGTTGGAACAATTTTTGCAACAGATTACGCTTTATGCGCGCTATAAGGTGAACCACAGTCTGCGCAAAGTGCTTTAGGTTGATAAAGCAGGAGCGTTGGTTTATGGTCTGTTGCAGGCTGCCAGTATAGTATCTTCTGTCAGACACAGGTTATGGGCAAAATGCTGGCTGTTTTGTACCCAGCCTTTATCTTCTTTGCACTGGGTTTGTGTCTCTATAATCAGCATCTGTTCGGGACGGCTGGCGTGCAGGCTCATGCGCATTTGAGCCTGAGTAAAGGGCAGATTATGTTTTTGCGCAAAGCTGCGGGCACGGCTATTGGCTGTTTTCAGCATCGGGATTAAGGTAATGTCGAGATGAAAAACTCTCACTCCCATTACCAGAATGCGTGCGGCAAACCAGTCTGCTTCTTCACTAATGATATCCGGAGTAGGTTGGTCAAAGCCAAGCCGTTGTGCGGCAATTAATATGGCTACCAGTCGCAGCTGTGGAATGAGTGCTTCGCTGAGCATATAGGGAGCCTGAAACTGAGGCTGTAGCTGGCATAGATCACTGCGGTGCTGGTTACCATCAACAATCATGTACCAGCGTTGAAGTTGTGATACCGGCGATGCTGATTGTGGTAGCTGTTTTAATGATAAAGCAGACATTTTGTTCTCCAGTAGTTGTTGATACATTTTTAATGCCTTTTTGCTTGAGGCGTTTATGGTAATAAAAAAACCGCCTCGGGTTGGCCGGGCGGTTCACTTTTTATTTTGCTAACAGGTTTTCAAATAAACGCAAAAAAGCACCGCACCGAGGTGTGGTACCAATAATAAGCAAAAGAGAAAGTGATTACGTTTTTCATGTCTATACCATAAAGCATTCTGTGTGTGGTGTCAAGAATTATTTTCTGCACCCCAGCGTGCAATTAATTGATGCGGTATCCGCAGTTGATCCAGAATGCGCGCCACTACAAAGTCTATCATGTCTTCGATGCTTTGGGGATGCTGGTAGAAAGCTGATACTGGTGGCAGGATGCATACGCCTAGTCGTGATAGTTTGAGCATGTTTTCCAGATGAATCGCTGATAATGGTGTTTCACGTGGTACGATAATCAGCGGACGGTTTTCTTTAATGGAAACGTCGGCAGCGCGTTCAAGCAGATGGTCTGAGGTACCGGCGGCGATGGCTGCTACGCAACCCATGCTGGCCGGACAGATAATCATGGCATCAGCTGGATTGGATCCGGAGGCCGGCGGAGCAAACCATTCATCGCGTCCAAACACGGTAAGCATGGATGGGTCGACTGCGTATTCTGCGCATAGTGCTGCGGTACACTGTTTGGCGCTGGTAGGTAAATGCCAGTTGATTTCCTGCCGGGCAACTATCTGTGCTGCCTGTGAATACAGTAGCCATACTCTGATATTGGCCTGTAACAGGCAGGACAGCAGCCGTCTGGCGTAGGGCATGCCCGAGGCGCCAGTTAAAGCCAATGTGACGGTTTTGACGGTAGGGAAAGTCATGATAAAACTGGTATGTGTTTAAATATGGCTGTTATTATAGCGGTTTGTTTGCGTTATAGCATTTGGCATACTGCGGTTTTCAGTTAATGTAATTTTCAATTAAGCGGGAATTATTGTTCTGAAATGACAATAGATTGATTGAGTTTAGAGAAGCAGTGATGATCTGCTGGCAAGAAGATGTTATTAGTCTGAATGATTGAAACCTAAATACATATAATGGAAATGTTAAATATGTTGTGGAAAAAAATAGTGAGTTGGCCATGTCTGTGCGCCAGTCTGTTGGTGGGGTGCGTTCAGGTAACGCCTTATGTTGCGCAAGAGCGCGAATGTGATTCACAGGCTGTGGCAAATGCTCTATTGCAGTCTAGTCAGTCGTCTGGCACAAATCAGTTTCGCTGTGTAGTAGTATCGAAAGATGTTCCGGTGCTGAAACCTGAACGCACGGTTCTACCAGATGTCAGCCTCAGTATTGAGCGGCCAGCCATTGAGGTGGGTAAGTGTTTACATGATAAATTACAGTTACGCTTTAATTTACCACGGGAATTTTACAAAATCAGTGCTTATCCTGATGGTAGTCAGACTCTGGCGTTGGTCAATCCGTTTACGAAGATAGAAGGCTTGCAAATTGATGTGGTTAAAACGGGTATGTCACAAAGTATGGTAAATGTTTATTCTAATGGTACGACATTATCACAGGCATGGAAGAAGTTTCCTGAGCTGTGCCGTTAGACAGCATTATGCTTTTTATAAGACTGAAATAAATACAGCAAACTCTCATTACTGAGGCGTTTGCTGTATGGCTGATATTATTCAGAACAACTATTTACCTGCCTTGAGGTTTTGCCATAAGCGCAATTCATATTTTAAGGTGTCGGATTTTGCCGGTAAAACCAGATAACTGTTGGCCAAAACTTCATCTGACGGGAAGATGCTGTTGTCTTCACGGTATTCTTTTTTCATCAGTTCTTTAGCTGGCATGCTGGATGGCGCATAGGTAACGTAGTTGGCATTTCTGGCCGCAATCTGTGGTTCCAGAATCCAGTTCAGGTAGCGATAGGCATTTTTGAGGTTGGCGGCATCCTGCGGAATGGTAAGTGTATCGACCCAAAGGGAAACGCCCTGAGTGGGTACGAGCACTACGATATCTTTTTTGCCAGTTGCTTCCTGCCGGCGTCGTTTGGCGATATTCAAATCACCACCAAAGCCGATGGCCACACAGACATCGCCACGCGCCAGATCGTCGATATAGCCAGAAGAAGAGTAGCGCAATACATTGCTGCGGTTGGCTTTGATGATATTGGCAGCGATGTCGATATCATCTTTACTCTGACTGTTTGGGTCTTTGCCGGCATAGTGCAGAGCCAGTGGAATCATTTCTACTGGACTATCCATATAGCTGATACCACAATTTTTCAGCTTGTCTGTGTATTCAGGATTGAAGACTAAGTCCCAGCTGTTGTCTGGCATTGGGGTGTCACCAAGAGCAGCATTAACTTTTTCAATGTTGATTGCGATGGTATTCATACCCCAGTAATTAGGTACAGCATACTGGTTGCCCGGATCTACGTCTTTTAATAAATTGAGCAATTTTGGGTTGATGTATTTCCAGTTCGGTATCTGGCTTTTGTCCAGTGGCTGATAGGCACCGGCTTTAATCTGGCGACCAACAAAAGAGTTGGATGGCCCGACAATATCGTAGCCGGATTGTCCGGTAAGAATTTTACTTTCCAGCGTTTCATCACTGTCATAAAAGTTATAGGTGACTTTTATGCCATATTTTTTTTCGAATTCACCAATAATTTTTGGATCGACGTAATCCGACCAATTATATATTTTTAATGCTTTGGTATTGCTTAAAGTGCCAGTATTGCTGGCAGCAGCAGAAGCGGGTTGCTGATTGCTGTTATCATGTGAGCCGCTGCATGCGGTCAGAAGACATAAAATCAAACCGGATAAACTCAGGCAAGCTGTGTTTTTCATGTTTGTCCTTTTCAAAGATGCGCCAATTACAGGCTGACATGGTTATTTGTTACTACTGTTTTTGTAACTTCATTCTGTTTGCTTTGGGCTAACTATACCGTATATAGGGCAGCACTGTGGTTGGAAATGTTATTTTGGCATGGAATTTGGTCTGTTCAGGTAGGCTTATGCGTAAAACTGCGGTAAGATATGCAGATGATTTTAACGAGGGTAATGGTTGTAATAGCTTAACTAAGCCAGTGTCCTCTTTTTTAGTATACATATTCAGGCAGTCTGTTTTTATACAGACTGCCTGAATACGATTATTCGCCCGTTTAATTGAAACTAACATGAAAACAGCAGAATTACGTTCTAAATTTCTTCAATTTTTTGCAAGTAAAGGCCATCAGGTAGTGCCATCTTCTTCACTGGTACCATCTCAGGATGATAAAACCCTGTTGTTTACCAATGCGGGTATGAATCAGTTTAAAGATGTGTTTCTGGGCTTTGATAAGCGGCCGTACAGCCGCGCGACTACTGCACAGAAATGTGTGCGCGCCGGAGGTAAACACAATGATTTGGAAAATGTCGGTTATACCGCGCGCCATCATACTTTTTTTGAGATGCTGGGCAATTTCAGCTTTGGTGATTATTTTAAACGCGATGCTCTGTGTTTTGCCTGGGAATTTCTTACCAGCAAGGACTGGTTGAATCTGCCGCCGGAAAAACTGCTGGCGACGGTGTATGCTGAAGATGATGAAGCTTATGATATTTGGTTAAATGAGATTGGGTTGCCGCCAGAAAAAATTATTCGTATTGGCGACAACAAGGGCGCTCGTTATGCTTCGGATAATTTCTGGCAGATGGGTGATACCGGTCCTTGTGGTCCTTGCTCAGAAATCTTTTATGACCATGGTGAGCATATCTGGGGTGGCCCTCCGGGCAGTGCTGAAGAAGATGGTGACCGTTTCATCGAAATCTGGAACTGTGTATTCATGCAGTATAACCGTGATGAAAACGGGCAGATGAATCCGTTGCCCAAGCCTTCGGTTGATACCGGTATGGGACTGGAGCGGATATCAGCAGTATTGCAGCAGGTACATAGTAATTATGAAATCGACCTGTTTGTCCATTTGCTTCATGCTGTGGCGCGGGTGGTAGGCATATCGTATAGTCAGGAAATTCCAAGTCTGAAAGTCATTGCCGACCATATCCGTTCCTGTGCCTTTTTGATTGCTGACGGTGTATTGCCCAGTAATGAAGGTCGTGGTTATGTGTTGCGGCGTATTATTCGCCGTGCCGTACGCCACGGCTATAAACTGGGCTGTAAACAGGCATTTTTCCATTTGCTTGTAGCTGATCTGGTGCAGGAAATGGGGGCTGCCTATCCTGAGCTGGTTGAAAAGCAGACGCAAATCAGCGATGTTCTGAAACAGGAAGAAAGCCGCTTTGCGCAAACGCTGGAAACAGGGATGGCTCTGCTAGAAAATGCTTTGCAGGATGGTGTTCAGACTTTGGACGGTGAGGTGATTTTCAAGCTGTATGATACCTATGGTTTTCCATATGATTTAACCGCAGATATTGCGCGTGAACGTGATATCAGTCTGGATGAAGCTGGTTTTGAGCGCGCGATGGCTGCGCAACGAGCCCGTGCCCGTGCTGCTCAGAATTTCAAGGCCAATACGCAGTTGGTCTATGAAGGCACTGATACAGAATTTACTGGCTATCAGCAGCGCCAGAATGAAAGCAGAATTCTGGCCTTGTATAAGGACGGTGAGGCGGTTGAGCAGCTGAATGCTGGTGAAACTGGGGCTGTCGTGATTGATTTTACTCCGTTTTATGCAGAATCCGGCGGTCAGACTGGTGATATGGGCTATATTTTTGCCGGTGAAAACCGTTTTCAGGTGGATGATACCCAAAAAATCAAGGCTAAGGTATTTGGTCAGTTTGGGGAAATGCTGTCTGGCAGTTTGAAAGTGGGTGATGCGGTTACGGCTCAGGTAGATAGTGTGTTGCGGGAAGCCAGTATGCGTAACCACAGTGCTACCCATCTGATGCACCGCGCCTTGCGCGAAATATTGGGTACCCATGTTGAGCAGAAAGGTTCGCTGGTAAATGCGGAACGTACCCGTTTTGACTTCTCGCATTCACAGCCGGTAAGTGCTGCACAACTGGCGGAAGTTGAACGCCGTGTTAATCAGGCTATTGTGGCCAATGTGGCTGTATGTGCGCAGAATATGAGTTTTGATGAGGCGATTGCCGCCGGTGCAATGGCACTGTTCGGGGAAAAATACGGTGATGAAGTACGTGTACTGAGCATGGGTGAATTTTCCACTGAGCTGTGTGGCGGAACGCACGTTGCACGTACTGGTGATATCGGGCTCTTTAAAATTATATCGGAAAGTGGTATCGCCGCAGGTGTGCGACGTATTGAGGCAGTTACCGGATTAAATGCCTTACAGTTTGTACAGCAGCAGGAAGAATTGCTGAAAGCAGCGGTAGCTGAAGTAAAAGCACAGACAGCGGAGGATTTGCTATCCAAATTACAGGCTATGCATAACCAGAGTAAGCAGCTGGAAAAGGCGTTAGACGAAGCCAGAAGCGAACTGGCCAGACAAGCTGGTAAAGCTTTGCTGGCGCAGGCACAAACTGTGGGTACGGCGCAACTGGTACTCAGCCAGATTGAAGCAGACAGCAGTGCTTTACGTGATATTGCTACTGATTTAACCGCTCAGGGTGATAATATTGTGGTGTTATTGGCGGCGGTAAATGATGGTAGAATTGCTATTACTGCCGGTGTATCAAAAGCACTCAGCAAAACAGTTAAGGCTGGCGAGCTGGTCAATTATGTAGCCACGCAGGTGGGCGGTAAGGGCGGTGGCCGACCTGATTTGGCGCAGGCAGGCGGGCAGGATATCGCTGCACTGGCACCAGCTTTGGCCAGTGTCAGGGACTGGTTAGCAGCTAAAGCTGTATAAAGAATTTTTGCAGATGAAAGATAGCAGGCGGTTTATGGATGAAGAAGTACATAAACCGCTTTTTTTGCTTATTAACAGGAGAAAGAAAATGCAGAAGTATGTAAGAGTTTACATGACTGCATGGATGTTGCTGTTTTCAGTATACACGTTTGCTGCAACGCAGGAACAGCTGGCACAGCAACAATTACAGCAGAATGTAGATGCGGTGCTGTCGGTAGTACGGGATAAAAGTTTGAACGAGCAGCAACGAATCAGCCAGATTGAGCGTTATGCAGATCAATATCTGGACTATGAGCGGATTTCCGCCTTAGCGGTGGGGTTGCCTTGGCGGCAGTTTACGGCGCAGCAAAGACGGGATTTCAGTGCGGCGTTTAAAAATATGATTGTACGAATTTATGCCCACTCAGCATTAATGGGTGCCAGCAATGCTACGGTAAAGGTATTACCGAAAGTTGTGAATCAGGGAAATAATAAGCTGGAAACGTTTACTGAGGTTGTTAGTGGCAGTAATAAACATTATACCGTTGGTTACCAGATGTATTACTCTGATGGTGTATTCAAGATTTACAATTTTCGGGTGAATGGTACCAGTTTGGTTACGGTATATCGAAGCCAGTTTGATCAGTTAATTCAGCAGCAGGGCATTGATGCCACAATTGCTCAGTTGCGCGATAGAGGGGTGGGAAAAATACAAACTAAAAAGTAATATTACTGTTATTTGGAAAAAGGTGATGGATTTAAAATCCATCACCTTTTTTTATATCTGACGGTTTTTGATTTTGCCGTAGATAAACAGAATGATGCAGGCAAAAATAATTGAAGCTATTAAACCGGCTTTTTGCCCTGCCTGATACCAGCCAAATGCCTGTCCTACATAACCTGCGAGCAAGGAGCCACCAATACCCAGTAGTGTGGTCACAATTAAGCCTAGCTGTTGTCTGCCGGGATAAACCATTTTGGCAATCAGACCTATAATAAAACCTACTATAATCGTCCAAAGTAAACCCATGTTGTACTCCTGAGAATAATGAAGTTTTATCTTAATCCTGTGGCAATGGTAGGAGTATAGCGCTGAGGTAAAATTAATATTAATAAGTGAATTTTTAAATAAAATTTTGTAATCAAAATGTTGTGTTTGATTTTTGTTAGTTGGGAATAATATAAATGGATAATTCCTACTGTTAAGTTAATGGCCAGATCGCTGGAGCATTATCTTTATTGAGTGTCTAAAGGCATCTTATTATTATTCTGAAGTAATAAGATAATGAGTGATAAGTATATTGGTAAAGGATTGAGCATAAATAATTTAATATTTTTTCCAAAATTGAAACCATTTTTTTACTATATAAGTATCTGTATCTATATTGAGAATGGTCTCATTTGTTAATTTGAAATAAATCAGACAACTATTTAGCTGATATAATAAATTACTGTATTTATCTTCTTGGGTGATTTTGTTGGCAATAGCCTGATAGTATTTGAGCAATCTGCTGTCGGTAATTCCTTTCAGTGCTGATAGTGCCTCATAGATTACTTGCTGATTTGAATCAGTAAGCCCGGCAATGAAATAGTTGATTATTGTTTTTTTAGTTTTATTGTTCAGGGAACCTAAGGCATAGAAGGCGGTGGCACGTATTTCACTGTTTGCATGTGCGGTAAATGGCAGGATTATCTGAACATAATTGGTTTTGCTTTCTTCCAATAAATATACAAAGTACCTGAAAGCTTGAGCATCTTTGAGTTGTGGGGTGGAAGTATGTAATATTTCTATCCACTCGTTTATTTTGTGTTTGTCATACCAGTACAGCAGTTTAATAACAAACTCTGGTTCAATATCAAAGTATTTATGGAGATAATTTCTGGCTTTCGAGTAAGAGAAGTTAGCTATGACTTGTAAACTGATGCGTTTCAAATCGGCATTATTCAGGTGATACTAATTTTCCAGTATTTTATATGTCTTTGATGAAATGTTGGCTTGATGCAATAATGCTTCTAAACAGTGGTACTTATATTCTTCGCAATCTGATATAAAAAATTTTTCAAGTAATTGCTTTTCAGAACCGGCAACGGTATGGCCAAACCAGCCAGATTCTCGGTTTGATAACTTACCCGAAATCACTTCATCCAGCCAGCGTTCGTACCAGTCAAGAAAGTTATCTTCAAAAGTAAACGTTGGCAGTTGATGATCAAATGAGAGGTTAACAACTTTGCCTGTGTGTTCGCCCTGCAAAACTAGGCCGTTTATATAAGCACATCTTAAGTTCATTAAGATAAACAATTGTTTGCTAATGCTGTTAATATTTTAAGTGTATTTGAATGAAACGAAATAGATATATGATTTGTGGTTATTTGGTGACAATACACTTGTTGATTATGGTGGTTATAAGAAGATTATATTTATTGAGTTAGTTAAGACTGATTGTATTAAAATTTTACCGATAGATGGCAATTATAGCTATTGCCAGATTAAAATAAAAAAGCATAACTTTTTGTTATGCTTTGTATTGTGGCAGCCTATGGATATTAGTGGTTACCGGAATAGGTATCCAGAGTACGGTACGGGGTATTTTCTGGGGTGGATGCAGAAACATGGTTGTTCTGGCCATTCTGAGCAGTAGCCTCGCTGAAATTGTGAATATCAGTGGAGTCATTGTTACTATTAGCCAATGCAAAACCGGCAGTCATGGTTAAAGAAGCAGCCAATAAAGCGGTAGAAACTAATTTTTTCATTTTGTTTCCTTTCAAAATTAATTATTGAGGTAAATTAAATTGTTAAAAGCAGGTCATGTATGCTGCTTTTGTTATGTACACATGTTAATACATTATCAGTAATTAGATAATGCTTGATTGGTTAAAGCTAGGTTTCCTGTAGGGAAACAAATAGCAATGTTTCTTTCAATAGAAAAACAGACTAATACATCATTGAATTGATTGTGTATTAGTCTGTTATGAGTATAGGTAGTCTTTAGGTGCTAATCAATAATAACTATATTAATAATTTAATGTTGTTGTTTATTTGCCATAGACAGGTAATCGTGTGCAGATTTCCTGTATTTTTTGAGCAACTTCTGAGATTACCTGCTCATTGTCTGCATTGTCCAGTACGTCGGCAATCAGGTGTCCCAGTGTGCGAGTATCGGCTTCGGTGAAACCACGGGTAGTAATAGCCGCGGTGCCCAAGCGAATACCTGAGGTAACAAATGGTTTTTCTGGATCGTTAGGGATAGCATTCTTGTTAACGGTGATATGCGCCTGTCCCAGAATAGCTTCAGCAGTCTTACCGGTAAGTTTTTTCGGTTGTAAATCCACCAGAAACACATGGCTTTCGGTGCGGCCGGAAACAATACGCAAACCGCGCTCAATCAGTGTTTCAGCCAGTACTTTGGCATTGGCTTTAACTTGGCGAGCATATTGTTTGAATTCAGGCTGCAATGCTTCTTTGAATGCTACTGCTTTGGCGGCAATGACATGCATTAATGGTCCGCCCTGCAAACAAGGGAAGATGGCTGAGTTTAGTGCTTTGGCATGTTCATCACTCCGGCACATTATTACGCCACCGCGTGGACCACGCAGGGTTTTATGGGTAGTGGTGGTGACAAAATCAGCAAAAGGGACGGGATTCGGGTATTCGCCACCTGCTACCAGTCCGGCATAGTGTGCCATATCTACGAACAGATAGGCATCCACTTTGTCTGCAATAGCACGAAAACGTGCCCAGTCTATTTCCAGTGCGTAGGCAGAGGCACCTGCAACAATCATTTTTGGTTTATGTTCCAGCGCCAGTTGTTCCACTTGATTGTAGTCAAGGATTTCGTTTTCATCCAGACCGTAGGTGATGGCGTTATACAGGCGGCCGGAAATATTGACATTGGCACCGTGAGTCAGATGGCCACCATGGGCAAGTGACATGCCCAGAATGGTGTCGCCCGGTTGCAGTACGCTGGCGTATACTGCCTGATTGGCCTGAGAACCGGAGTGTGGTTGAACATTTACATAGCTAGCGCCAAATAATTCTTTCAGGCGGTCAATGGCTAACTGTTCTACTTCATCTACATATTCACAGCCACCATAATAGCGTTTGCCCGGATAACCTTCGGCATATTTATTGGTTAACTGGCTGCCCTGAGCTTCCATCACAGCACAGCTTACATAGTTTTCTGATGCAATCAGCTCCACGTGATCTTGCTGACGCTGATTTTCACGGGCAATGGCTGAGGCCAGTTCCGGGTCGAAATTTTCAATGGTTAATGCTTTGGAAAACATGACAGTCGTTCCTTTATGAAAGTAAAGAGTCTGTGGGAATGTAGCAGAAGGTTTGTTTATGTGGCTATTTTAACTGATAGTAGGGTATATGTGGCTGAATTTGATAATGCGTCTGGATGAAACTGATTCATAGATACAAGTCAGTTGTTTGTTGTCGGCAATGATGCTGAAAATTATATGCAGATGGGAATCACTGCAATTGGTTTGTGGCTGAAACTGAAATGGAAACAGGATATGCTTTTGGAAGGGGTAATAATTGCTTATGTCTGTACTGAAGATAAATGGATTATAAGAATAATAAATAAGAAACCAGCCCTGTTTAATAACAGGGCTGGTTGGTTTTAATATCCGGGCTGAATTACATTTTCATTGAGCCGGTTTTCAGGAAGTGTTCATGCCAACTTAACGCTTCAGTCAGAATATGAGGTGTATGAATACCTTTTGCGGTTTGTACAGCACGATCATAATAATCTTGTAACTGGTCGCGATAATCTGGATGAGCACATTTTTCGATAACAACTTTGGCTCTTTGTCGTGGTGCCAGACCGCGCAAGTCTGCCAGACCCTGTTCGGTAACGATAATCTGGGTGTCGTGTTCGGTATGGTCGACATGAGATACCATTGGCACGATGCAGGAGATTTTGTCATCTTTGGCGGTAGACGGGGTAACAAAGAAGTTCAGGAAGCTGTTGCGTGCAAAGTCACCAGAACCACCGATACCATTCATCATGCTGGTGCCCATTACATGGGTAGAATTGATGTTACCGTAAATGTCCGCTTCAATCATTGAATTCATGGCAATAATACCCAGACGGCGTATTAATTCTGGATGATTAGAGATTTCTAGTGAGCGGAGAATGATGCGTTCGCGGTAAAAATCAATATTATCAACAAAGTCTTTAAATGCTTTGGCTGAAAGAGAAATCGCTGTGGCAGAAGCGGTTACCATTTTACCTGCACGCACTAAATCCAGCATGCCGTCCTGTAGTACTTCGGTATAACCATACAGATTTTCAAACGGACCAGTTAGTAAGCCCGCCAGAACTGCATTGGCTACGTTACCTACACCAGACTGGATTGGCAACATTTCTTTCGGTAATCGTCCCTGTTTAATTTCGTGAGACAGGAAGTCAACGATATATTCAGCAATCTGTTTGGATTTTTCATCAGGTTCGCTGAAAACGTTATCACGGTCTGGCGCATTGGATTCAACAATGGCCACCACTTTGTTCAGATCCACTTTAAGATATGGGGTGCCAATACGGTCATCTGCACGATTGATGTTAATCGGTGAGCGATGTGGAGGAAGTGCATTGTTATGATAAATATCATGCATACCTTCTACCTGAATGGGCATGCCCATATTCACTTCCAGAATAACTTTATCCGCCATGTTCAGCCATGTCTGGTTATTACCAATGCCGGTAGAAGGAATCAGCATACCGTCTTCTGTAATAGCCACAACTTCAACAATAGCGACATTCATATGGCCTAGAAAACCAAATTCAGCCTGTTGTGCTACGTGTGACAGGTGCATATCAATAAAATTAACATCACCATTGTTAATTTCTTGACGCATAATGCGGTCACTGTTAAAAGGTAAACGCTGACTGACGGCATGAGCTTCCGCCATTACGCCATCACATTCTGGTGCAGTAGAAGCTCCGGTCCAGACATTAATTTTATACGGGCGACCTGCACTGTGTTCGCTACGAGCATAATCTGCGATGGCTTGAGGTAGGACTTTAGGGTAGCTGGCTCCGGTAAATCCGCTCATACCGACGTTAGCACCATTTGGGATCAGTGATGCGGCCTGAGCGGCAGACATAAGATGGGAATGAAGTGAGGTATAACGAATGCGATCCTGTACGGACATCGTGTTTTCTCCTTAATTAAATCGAAAATGCCTGACTCTTACCTAGCCAGAGTGAGGCGTAGAGAATAAGTGTTTGTCTTTGCCGTTTATTCAAATTTGTATGAATGCAATGACATGATGACCAACACAACAGGCTGCATTTTACTGTAAATAATTGTCTTTTGCTGTTCTGTCTTTGTATGAGCAAGGTAATAAAAGGCTTGCAAAAGCGAATAGTTATAGGTTAATAATCTATAAATTTAATTAATACATCATGTTGTGCGAGAATTGGCTTGTCAGGCAGAAGGATGTTTACATAATATTTTAAAATTATTGCCTAAGCTGCCATTGCAGAAATCTTTTCTAAAATAAATAAGATTAGGAAAAAAACTGCTGTATTAACTGCGCAGTCTTCTCATACAGGCCAGCCGGATTAAACGGATCAAGCTGATGTTCTGGATTCAGTTTACGCAGCCAAGTTAGTTGACGTTTGGCTAATTGTCGGGTGGCGACAATACTCCGTTCGACAAAGGTGTTGTAATCGGTTATGCCATTGAGGTAGTCGAATGCCTGCCGGTAGCCAACGCAGCGAATTGATGGCAGATCAGGATGCAGGTCAGGGTATTGCAGACGCAATGCTTCAACTTCTTCCACAAAGCCTTGTGCCAGCATCAGATGAAAGCGAGTAGCTATTTGAATGCGCAGATGGGCACGGTCGGCTGGTACCAGCGCCAGTGTACATACATTTACTGGTGCCTGCTGGCTTTCTTGTTTGGCCAGATGGCTACTCATGGGAATGCCGGTAATATGATAAATTTCCAGAGCACGCTCAATACGCTGGCTGTCACCTGCGGGCAGACGTGCTGCGGTAATCGGGTCTACCTGCTGTAGCAGTGTATATAAATAACCTATACCATGTTGCTGTTTCAGTTTATCCAGTTCTGTACGTATTTGGATATTGGCTTCGGGTAGGCTATTCAATCCTTGTGTGAGGGCGTGGTAATACATCATGGTGCCACCTACCAGTAGAGGCAGATGGCCGCGGGCATGGATTTCCTTTACTAGGCGCACACAATCACTAACAAACTGTGCCGCACTGTAGCTATCTAGTGGTGAGATGATATCAATCAGGTGATGGGGCACTGCCTGTAGTTCTTCTGTGTTTGGCTTGGCTGTGCCAATATTCATGTCACGATATATTAGTGCAGAATCCAGACTGATGATTTCAATCGGAAACTGTTTGGCCAAGCTTAGGGCAAGGCTGGTTTTGCCGGAAGCGGTAGGACCAAGCAGGGCGAAAACTTTGGGCAGAGATGTAGCCATGACAGCAACCATATTTTTAAACAGTTATTGTAGCGGTATCTGCTCAATTCAGCGACTCATGCTTAATGTGGTAAGCAGGGCGTATTGCTGCTGGTTTTCACGCTTATTGAGCAGATACATTAACAGGGAATAATACACGGGTAATAGGGGCACGGGGTAACAGGGTGAATAATACATGTACTTTTACTGTATAAATATAAAGGAGCATGTTGGGTTCGTAACTAATCGCATATAAATAGTTAGGTGTGAAATTTATTTCCTGTTCTTTCTTGATAAACTTAAAATTAGAATAATTTGATTTTGCTGTAATGAGTGATTATGTTATTTGTATTGAAATTTTACCCATGATAAATAATAATTTATTTGTTATCTGATGGTAATGAGCTAGCTTGATTTTGATTCACGGCAGGTAGTGGGCTAGTTATATCTTTGAATGCAGGAAATCAGTCTTTTTGCTTAAGTTGCTACTGATGCATGAGGCAGAAATGCAGATTCTGGTTTAAGTTGAGAGTGGTGTGTTCAGACTGATTTGGTAGGTGGCTGAGGTAATCGGCCATGTTTTTAGGCTGCTAATTTTCTCCGTTTTGCGACGGATATGCTCTGTATTCTGCTTCGATTTCACGATACAATGTGAAGGTTTTTTCAAGAAATTGCATCATGGGTGTTCGCTCTAAATCTTCCAGTGCATGGCTCAATGAGCATGTTAACGATCATTATGTTCATCTCGCTCAGAAAGAAGGCTATCGTGCACGTGCAGCCTATAAGTTGCTGGAAATCAATGATAAGGATCATCTGATTCGGCCGGGTGCTGTGGTAGCAGATCTTGGTAGTGCGCCCGGGAGCTGGTCGCAGGTGGCGGCTAAGCTGGCCGGTAAGCAGGGACAGGTGTTTGCACTGGATATTTTGCCAATGGAACCAGTAGCCGGCGTGCGTTTTATTCAGGGTGATTTTCGTGATAACGATGTCCTGATGCAGTTTGAAACTTTGCTCAATGGCTGTGAGTTAGATCTTGTAATTTGTGATATGGCACCCAATATGTCAGGCAATAATATTACTGATCAGGCGCGCAGTTTGTATCTGGCAGAATTGGGGCTGGAATTTGCGCAGGCTCACTTGAAACAGGGTGGTGATTTTCTGGTAAAGGTGTTTCAGGGAAGTGGTCTGCAAGAATTTCAGCAGGTAATGAAGGATAGCTTTGCGCAGGTATTGATTCGCAAGCCGAAAGCTTCACGTGACCGCTCCAGTGAAATTTATCTGCTTGGTCGCAGTAAAAAATAGTTGTGATGCCAATAAGCTTTGATGGTATTGGCTGTGATGACTATTCTGAACAACAATTATTTAACCTCCTTAGGAGTTTCTGACAGTGCGGAATACCGTAAAGAATCTTTTAGTCTGGCTGGTGCTGGCGTTAGTTTTAATGGCAGCATTCAATGCCATAACTGAGAAAAAAGAGAGTAAGAAGCAGATTGAATACTCTCAGTTTATTCAGCAGGTTAATAAGGGTGAGATTGCCAGCGTAAATATCGAAGGTTCGGTAGTTAATGGCTTTCAGCTGAAAGGTTTACGCAATGATAAATCATCTTTTACTACTAATGCTCCTACTCCGCTGGAGAATGGTTTAATTAATAACCTGTTGGCAAAAAATATCCGGGTTAATGTGATTCCGGAAGAAAAGCCAAGTATTTTAACTAATCTGCTTTACAGTATGCTGCCTATGCTGTTGCTGATTGGGGTGTTTTTCTATTTTATGCGCTCGATGCAAGGCGGTGGTGGTAAGGGCGGTGCTTTTTCTTTTGGTAAAAGCCGTGCCCGTCTGCTGGATAAGGAAGCCAATAAAGTTACTTTTGCCGATGTGGCTGGTTGTGATGAAGCCAAGGAAGAAGTACAGGAAGTGGTGGATTATCTGCGCGCTCCGCAGCGTTACCAGACGCTGGGTGGTCGTATGCCTCGTGGTATTTTGATGTGCGGCAGCCCGGGTACGGGTAAGACTCTGCTGGCCAAGGCTATTGCCGGCGAGGCGCAGGTACCGTTTTTCAGTATTTCCGGTTCAGATTTCGTGGAAATGTTTGTTGGTGTAGGTGCTTCACGTGTGCGCGATATGTTTGAGCAGGCGAAGAAGAATGCACCCTGTATTATTTTTATCGATGAAATTGATGCGGTAGGTCGCCAGCGTGGTGCCGGTCTGGGGGGCGGTAACGATGAACGTGAGCAAACTCTGAATCAGCTCTTGGTTGAAATGGATGGTTTTGATAGCAATACGACTGTGATTGTGATTGCAGCCACTAACCGCCCCGATGTGCTTGATCCGGCACTGATGCGTCCGGGTCGCTTTGACCGGCAGGTGGTAGTGCCATTGCCGGATATACGTGGTCGTGAACAGATTCTGAAAGTACACGCAACTAAAGTGCCTTTGGATAAATCAGTTGATTTGCCGGTGCTGGCACGTGGTACGCCCGGTTTCTCTGGTGCTGATCTGGCGAATCTGGTTAATGAAGCGGCACTGTTTGCCGGCCGTCGTAATAAGACTAAGGTTGATATGAGTGACTTTGAGGACGCCAAAGATAAAATTTATATGGGTCCGGAACGTCGCTCTATGGTGATGCATGAGGATGAAAAGAAAGCCACTGCTTATCATGAATCTGGTCATGCGGTTGTTGCTGAGACGCTGGAATTTACTGATCCTGTGCATAAAGTGACGATTATGCCTCGTGGTCGTGCACTGGGACTGACTTGGCAATTACCGGAACGTGATCGCATCAGTATGTATGAAGACCAGATGCTGAATAAGATTTCGATTTTGTTTGGTGGCCGCATCGCTGAACAACTGTTTATTGGTCGTGTTTCTACTGGTGCTTCGAATGACTTTGAACGTGCAACCCAGCTTGCCCGTGATATGGTAACGCGTTATGGCATGTCTGCTAAGATGGGGCCAATGGTATATGGCGAAAATGAAAATGAAGTATTTCTTGGCCGTTCAGTAACTCAGTCGAAAAATATTTCTGAAAAAACCATGCAGGAAGTGGATGCTGAGGTGCGTCGTATTCTTGATGAGCAATATGCTGTTGCTTATAAAATCTTGGATGAGAATCGCGACAAGATGCACGCTATGGCCAAAGCCCTGATTGAATGGGAAACAATTGACCGTGATCAGGTATTGGAAATCATGGCAGGCAAAGAACCTAGTCCACCGAAAGATTTCAGTGAAAATGTGGCTAAGGATGCTCAAGCAGAACAGTCTGTTGCTGAATCAGCTACTGCAACTGATTCTGAGGCAGAAGCGGTAAGTGATGCTGAAGCTAAAGCACCAGAATCAGAGCAGAAATCACAGGAATAATGTGTAATTGAGTTTTCAACGGCAGCAATAGCTGCCGTTTTTTATATCCTTTTTTTCTGTATGACCATGATAGTATGATAAGAATGGTTGGGTTAATGTATGATATTGCGACTAGTAATATGAATGCTAAAGCAAGATATCAGGGCAATGATGACGCTCAAACGCTAACTTCTTTTTAGTTCTGTATTCGCTGTATGGACGCAAATACTCTGTATATAAGCACAGTGTTGGTGAAGATAGTGGCTGTCAGATTTATCGTAGCTTAAATCAATATTGTTATGGAATGATGCTGATACTGTGCTGTTTTGTTATAGACAGGAAATTGTGCTCTGTATGATGTGAAAGATGAGCAATGTTTGATATCAGGTAAGTGTTATTTGTGATGTAAAAGCATAGGGCAGATGTTTGGTATTAAATATATGACTTTGTGCGTTTTCTAGATGGTTACCACGGTGATGCAATTAGGGGTATGTGATATTTTGCTGGGTATATAGTTAGTTTAGGTATTTGTTTGACTGATAACAGATTTGATGGTGAGAAAGGCCACAGGCTGGTTCAAGGTAATTTACAATTGATACCGGTATTACTGGTGTGGGTACAGGTAAATACAGCTGTATGGGCTATAGTTGAAAGATGATGATTGATATGGATAGTTCTATGCCAATATGCTGGCAGTGTGGCCGGTTTCAGATTGATCTGGCTAAGCCAAAAATTATGGGGATTGTCAATTTAACGCCGGATTCGTTTTCTGATGGTGGCCGTTATAACGCTTCGCTGACGGTAGCATTGAATCATGCAGAGCAGTTGCTGAAAGATGGGGCTGATATTCTGGATATTGGCGGGGAAAGTTCACGACCGGGTTCTGCCTTTGTATCACCACAGGAGGAGTGGACACGGATTGAACCGGTATTGCGTGAGCTGATCACTTGGAATGTGCCCATAACGGTGGATACGCGGCGTACATGGGTAATGCGTCAGTTACTTGAACAGCAACTGGCGGACGGCATTAATGATATTCAGGCGCTGGAAGATGCGGATGCGGTGGCTTTGCTGGCGCAGCATCAGGATGCTGGGGTATGTCTGATGCATATGCAGGGGCAGCCAGAGAATATGCAGCATAATCCGGTATATGAGGATGTCGTGCTAGAAGTTGGTCGGTATTTGCAGCAGCGGGTGCAGGTGTGTGTGCAGGCGGGTATTACACGTAAGCGGCTAATGGTAGATCCGGGTTTTGGTTTTGGTAAAACCCTTGAGCATAATATTGCTTTGATGCAGCATTTCGCTGGATGGCAGACGCTTGCAGATTGTCCGGCTTTGATTGGTGTGTCGCGTAAGACGATGATTGGTTTGCTGACTGCTGAAACGGATCCCAAGCAGCGGGTTGCCGGTAGTGTGGTGGCCGCAGTGGCAGCGGTGGCACGCGGGGCGGCGATTGTACGGGTACATGATGTACGTGAAACTCGCCAAGGTTTGCAGGTGTGGGCTGCTTTGGGTACTCGTGTGCTGTGAAAGAGAATGAATTTTTCGGTGTAAGCTGTTATTGTGCTTTTGTCATTAGGGCAATATTCGGGAAATGGCCAGAATGTACAGGTATTCGGGTTATGAATAGATGTGGCTGTGAGATGTGGATGACTAGGATTGGTATGCGATCAAGTGTCTGGGTTCGGGCTTTAACTGGTAATAAGATGCGGTATTTGGGGATATTGGCTGAATGAATTCTCAAATACCATTTTATTTACTGACTGAATGGCTGTGCCTGTTCTACAATAACAGTCTTTGTTTAATTGGTTGGAGTAGGTGATGGCAAAGAAATATTTCGGTACGGACGGGATACGTGGCGAAGTGGGGAAGTTTCCGATTACGCCTGAATTTGTACTGAAATTGGCTTATGCTGCCGGTCATGTATTGGTGCAGCATGGAACTGATCATCAACCTACTGTGCTGATTGGTAAGGATACGCGTATTTCCGGCTATATGCTGGAGGCGGCGATGGAGGCCGGTTTTACAGCAGCAGGGGTGAATGTGCTGCTTACGGGACCATTGCCTACGCCGGGGGTGGCGTATTTAACCCGCGCGTTACGTCTGGATTGCGGGGTGATGATTTCTGCTTCACATAATGCCTATCATGATAATGGGATTAAGTTTTTTGCTGAGGGCGGGGTGAAGCTGAGTGATCATCTGGAGCTGGAAATTGAGGCTGAACTGGAAAAGCCGGTGCAGACTGTACCGTCCAGCCAGCTTGGTCGTGCTCGGCGTATTAATGGAGCGGTTGACCGTTATATTGAATTCTGTAAGTCTACTTTTCCAAGTAATCTGAATTTACGTGGTTTGACGCTGGTGGTAGATACTGCTAATGGTGCTGCTTATGATGTTGCGCCCAAGGTATTCCACGAGCTGGGTGCGGATGTTGTATGCATTGGTGATAAACCTAATGGCTATAATATTAATCAGAAAATTGGTGCTACTTATACTAAATCGTTGCAGGCAGCGGTATTACAGAATGAGGCTGACTATGGTATTGCGCTGGATGGTGATGGCGACCGGCTGATGATGGTAGACAAGGTTGGCAAGGTTTATGATGGTGATGCGCTGATTTATGTCATTGCTAAGGCTCGTGCTGCAACCGGTAGTCTGCATGGCGGTGTGGTCGGTACGGTTATGACTAATCTGGCGATGGAGCAGGCATTTAAACAGCTGGACATTGATTTTATCCGTGCTAAGGTGGGTGATCGTTATGTGCTGGAACAGCTGCATCAGCACCGTTGGTCGCTGGGAGGAGAGGCTTCTGGCCATATTGTTTGTCTGGATAAACACAATACGGGCGATGGGATTATCGCAGCTTTACAGGTCTTTGCAGCCTTGCAGGATTTGCAGCAGGATTTGGCCAGTATACTTAGTGATTGGCAGCCTTTTCCGCAAACCATGATTAATGTCCATATTGAGCCGGATCAGGATTGGCAGAGTATTGCCACACCGGTGGCTGATGAGGTAGCGGCACAGCTGGGAGAAAATGGACGTGTGGTACTCCGTCCATCAGGAACAGAACCGGTGGTGCGAGTGATGGTGGAGGCACGCCAGATTGAGGTTGCGCGACAGGCAGCTGAAAAAATTGCTGATGCGATTATGGCGGGTTTGGCGGATTAGATCTGTTCGGCCGCAATGAGAAGAGAAGAACGGGCATTTTATGTTTGCATTGCTGGAAGCTTTTTTTACTGAATATGGCTATGCAGCGGTATTTCTGGTGTTGGTGGCCTGTGGCTTTGGTGTACCCATACCGGAAGATGTAACGCTGGTTACCGGTGGTGTGATTGCCGGTTTGGGGCACGCAAATGTGCATACGATGTTTGTGGTGGGTATGGCTGGTGTGCTGGTAGGGGATGGTTTGATGTTTACTGCCGGACGGGTATTTGGCCATCGTATTCTGAAATTCCGTTTGATTCAGCGGGTAATGACGCCGAAGCGTTATGCTCAGGTACAGGATAAGTTTGATAAGTATGGCAGCCGGTTGCTGTTTATCGCTCGTTTTCTGCCGGGGTTGCGTACGCCTATTTATATTACGGCGGGTATCAGTGGTAAGGTTTCCGTGCCCAAGTTTCTGCTGATGGATGGTCTGGCGGCGATGATTTCGGTACCTGTATGGGTGTATCTGGGTGAATATGGTGCAGAGAATATTGATTGGCTAATGCATAAGGTGCATCAGTTTCAGGCAGTTGTGTATATTGTTATTGGTATTGGTGTGCTGGCTTTGCTGTATTACTGGTGGAAGAAACGCCAGCGTGCACAGTTTTTTAAACGCAAGATTGCTGAAATTCGTCAGCGGCGACATGCCCGCAAGCAGCAAAAGCAGAATTTAAAATAAATCTAGAAATGTTTGTGTTAATAAAAAAGACAGTTGTGATAACTGTCTTTTTTATTGGCTGTTGCTGTGGGTTTTATTTGCTTTCGCCGATTTTGCCTTCACGTCCGCTGAACAGGTTTTTAATATTGCTTTTGTGCCGGCACAGCACGAGTAAATCAATCACAATGACGGCAAATACCCAGCTTGTCTGAGGCATAAACCACCAAGCGATAAACGGGCTGATCAGAGTGGCAATCAATGCAGCTAATGAGGATACTTTAAAGCCAAAGGCCATAATAAGCCAGACAGCAGCGCAAATCAGTGCTGTTGGCCATGATAAGGCCAGTAATACGCCCAGGGCGGTAGCCACGCCTTTGCCACCTTTAAATTTGAAAAACACCGGCCACATGTGGCCGATAAGCACTGCTACAGCTGCGATGGCAATGGTGTTGTTGTCTAACTGCCATGTGGCTTGATAGTGTTCTGCCAGCCAGACGGCTAGCCAGCCCTTGAGTGCATCACCAAGCAGGGTAAGGGCAGCGGCACTTTTTCTGCCACTGCGCAGGACGTTAGTGGCACCGGGGTTGCCGGAACCATAGCTGTGCGGATCGGGCATGCCCATGCAGTGTGAAACGATAACGGCAAAAGACAGGGAACCCAGCAGATAGGCGCCGATAATTGCAAAGTAGTTAGCCATGAAGTGGTTTCTTTAGTCTACAATCTAAGGGTTTGCATTTTAGCCCAGTGAGTTGGACATGGATACTATCTTTTTACATGGCATGAGTGTGCAGACGCTGATCGGGGTATATCAGTGGGAACGACAGCAGCAGCAGACTTTGTTGCTGGATTTGGATATTGGTACTGATTTTCAGCGGGCTGCGCAAAGCGATAATATTGACGATACGATTCATTACGCCCGTGTGGCTGAGAATTTGTGCGAGGCATTAGCTGAACAGGAATTTCTGTTACTGGAGGCACTGGCTGAATATGTGGCGCAATTTATTCTGACCCGTTACGGTGCGCTGTGGGTGCGGGTTAAGGTAGTGAAACCGGGTATTTTGGCTGGTGTTAAGGAAGTTGGTGTGCTGATTGAGCGTGAAGGTACTTAAGCGTGATAATTGCCCGTCTTGCAGGGAAAGGGGCGTGATATGGATACGCCAGTTTTGACTGTGGCGCAGATGAAGGCATGGGAAGATGAGCAGAATAAGGCCGGTCTGAGCTATGCCAGAATGATGGAACATGCGGGAAGCCGCGCCGCAGAGGATTTGATGCGGCGTTTTCCGTCTCCTCAGCATACGCTGGTGCTTTGTGGTAAGGGTAATAATGCCGGTGATGGTCTGGTACTGGCACGGATACTGGTACAACATAACTGGCCGGTAACCATTATGTGGCTGCAGGGGCAGCAGTTGTCTGTTTTGGCTGCGACTAATCGGGCTTGTTTACCTGCTACGGTGGCTTGTATGGATGTTTCGCATCTGGATAGTTTGTTGCCAACTATGCAGCTTGTGGTGGATGCGGTGTATGGCACCGGTTTTCATGGGGAGCTGCCACAGGTTGTCGGGCAATGCTTTGCTGCGGTGGCTCAGGCGGATATATTTCGGGTAGCGTTGGATATGCCCAGTGGTGTGGCCGGTGATGGAGATATGGTGGCCAGTGGCAGTTTTCAGGCGCAGCTTACCTATGCTTTTCAGGCGTTGAAACCGGCACATTGTCTGGCACAGGTGCGACAGTTGTGTGGTGAGGTACTGTGTATTAATTTACGGGATTGATGTCATTGCTGATACCATGCTTCGTAGCATTGTGCCACGTGCAGTAACATACAGGCGGTGGCACCCCAGATATGCCAGTGTTGGTAATGTAAATGATAAACGGGGAGCTGGTGCTGCTGAAAACGCATGGTGCTTTGCTGATATTGGCTGCTATCCAGAACGATGGACAGGGGAATGGTAAATATTTCGCTGACTTCAGTATGGTTGGGCTGCCATTGCAGGTGTGCATTACTCCAGGCCAGAACTGACACAACTTTAAAGCCGCTGGGAAGATAGCATGGTGGCAAGGTTCCGGCCAGATGCCATTGATTGCGAATCAGGCCAGTTTCTTCTGCGCTTTCGCGAAATGCAGCTGTGATGCTGTTTTCACTATCTTCAAGTTTACCGCCGGGAAAGGCGATTTGTCCGCTGTGCTGGCGCAGTTGCTTGCTGCGTTGGTTGAGCCAGATTTGTGTGGCGCCATGATTCCAGTCAAAAGGCATGAGTACCGCAGCACGCCGAAAGGTAACTGGCAGTTGTTGCAGTAATTGTTGGCGCTGATTGAGTATCGCCGGGATAGTGGTGGTACTGGCATAATGCAGAAACTGGTTCAGGCTATCTGGTGAGGTAAACATATTAATAAATATATAAGGATATTGATCTTTTGATATATTTATATATTGATTAGGCGTAAATGACCAGAATAATTGCTAAAGGATGGGGTGATGGTAACTAGAGAAATGATGAAGTTATGGGTAATTTGAGCTTTAAATGATTTAGGTGGAGCTGGTTGGTCTAAAGATGTAAGTAAATATATTTGGGATAAATTTGAGCAGGAATTGAAAGCATCAGGCAGCTTTCTTTATTCTTGGCAATATGATGTGCGTTGGGCTGCACAACAGTTGCGTAATGAAAATAAATTAAAACCAGTTCATAAACGGCGGGATTTGCCATGGGAACTGGTTTAGTTTTTAACTGTCAATATGATTGGTTGTTAAATAAACGGCATAGTAGCTGCTTATGCCGTTTATCAGTTCGCGGTATTATTTAATACAGTCAAACAGGTGGTAGTTGTTATTTTATCGTTATAATGTACGTGAATACTGGGCGTCGGTGCGTTTCTGGCGCAAGTAATAGTCAAATACCATAGCGATATTGCGAATCAGTAGACGTCCTTTCGGGGTAACTTGTAATTGCTGATCGGTGAGGTTGAGCAGGCCAAGCTGTGCCAGTTGCTGTAAATCAGCCTGTTCAGCAGCAAAATAGGTCTGAAAAGGTTGTTGCATAGCTGCGCTATAGTCGTGATAGTTCAGTTGGAAGCGACACATTAGATCCTGTATTATTTGCCGGCGCAGTAAATCATCTGCGTTGAGCTGGTAGCCACGCATAACCGGCAGACGGTTTTCATCCAGTGCCTGATAATAGGCATTTATTTCTTTTTCATTCTGGCTGTAGGTATTGGCTATTTTGCCAATACTGGATACGCCAATGGCAATTAAATCGCAGTCGGCATGGGTAGAATACCCCTGAAAGTTGCGTTGCAGGCGTCCTTCTGACAGGGCAATAGCCAGTTCGTCATCCGGTTTGGCAAAGTGATCCATGCCAATAAAGATATAGCCTTGCTGTAACAGGTATTGTACGGTGTTTTGCAAGATATCCAGTTTGACGCTGCTGTCTGGTACGGCTGCGGTATCAATCCGCCGCTGAGGTTTGAACAGGTGTGGCAGATGGGCATAGTGATACATGGCAATGCGGTCTGGCTGTAATTCCAGTACGTGATCCAGTGTACAGCGCATGGATGCTTCTGTCTGATGTGGCAGGCCATAGATTAAATCAACGCTGACTGACTGAAAGCCATTATTGCGTGCGGCTTCAATCACGCTACGGGTTTCAGCTTCGCTCTGAATGCGGTTGACTGCCTGCTGTACGGTGGGGTTGAAATCCTGAATGCCGACACTCATGCGGTTAAAGCCGAGTCTGCCCAGATGGGCAACTGTGCTGGCAGTAACTTTGCGCGGATCGATTTCAATGGAATATTCACCCTGACTGGTGAGGGTAAAATAGTGGCGGATGCTGGCAAAGATGTGGCTGAGTTGGTCATCGCTAAGAAAGGTGGGCGTACCGCCACCGAAATGCAGCTGTGCTAAAAGGGGTTTGCCTTGCCAGTTTTGAGCCAGAAGTGCCAGCTCTTTATCCAGATACTGGATATAGCTGTCTGCACGGCTGGTATCTTTGGTAATGATTTTATTACAGCCGCAATAGTAGCAGATGGTATTGCAAAAAGGTATGTGTACATACAGGGATACGGGCTGGCTGCCAATGTGTTGTTGCAAGGCGGTCTGCAAGTGTGCAGCCGTGAATGTGGTATTGAAACGGTCCGCAGTTGGGTAGGATGTATAGCGCGGGCCTGAAGTGGGTAAGGAAGCAATAAGATGCCGGTCAAATTCTATGTTGATGTGTGGTGTGTTCATTGGATGATAATGATTATTCTTTTTGAATGGCTTAGTGAAATAGGCAGGAGTAGTTACTATTTGTGATAGAATAAGCACATGCGGCAGTAAAGTAAAGCAGTGCCGTTATAATAAGTCTATTTTTATTTGAGCAGGGGTTGATGGAAAATTCAATTATCTCTGTTAATAATGTATAGAGTTGTTTAGAAAATTTTTGACTTATATCAATGTATTTGTTAGGTGATATTGTTTGGCAAAATGTAACAGGTAATTATTAAATATATTATGATTAGATTGCATAAGCAGGGTGAAATAGTACAGAAATTATGTGAGAAATGTTCTTTGAAGATTCTTTGTATGCCGGTGATGTTGAAAGAACGGGAATTAACTGATTTAGGTGCAGTTATTCGCCAGAGTCGTCGCCTGAGAAAAGGTGAGTATCTGTTTCGTGCTGGAGAACCTTTTAATGCAATATTTGCAGTACGTACCGGTTTTTTCAAAACTATGGTGAATAGTCAGGATGGTCGCGACCAGGTGACTGGCTTTTTTATGTCTGGTGAGCTGCTGGGGCTGGATGGTATCTGTAATAATACTCATGGCTGTGACGCTATGGCTCTGGAAGACAGTGAAGTATGTGAGTTGCCTTTTGCGAATCTGGAAGAGGCTGGTAATGTGTTACCTTCATTGCAAACACATTTTTATCGTCTGATGAGTCAGGAAATACTGCGCACACAGGAACTGATGTTAATGCTGGGTAATATGCGTGCGGAGGAACGTTTGGCGGCATTTCTGGTCAATCTGTCTCATCGTCTCAGTTTCCGGGGTTTTGCGGCTAATGATTTTATTCTGCGTATGTCACGTGAAGAAATTGGCAGTTATCTGGGGCTGAAGCTCGAAACAGTAAGTCGCATGTTGTCCAGATTCCAGAATGAGGGCTGGATTAAAGTTGAACATAAGCACATACAGTTATTACAACCGTGGATGTTGCAGAAAATGGTAATGCAGTGTCAGAGGGCAGAAGTAGATTAAATTTTGCCTGCATTGAAAACAAACAGGCTGTAGCACACGATTGTTGCTACAGCCTGTTTGTTTTTGATAACTGTTGGCTCTGTGTATCTAATGTACTGTGCATGAGCTATGGTTTACTGATAGCTGGCTATGTCAGGCATAACTGGCCATAGCTGCCAGTTTGAGGGTGTCTTTGCCATAAATTCTGGCGGTTAAATGGCGCATCCAGTGGATTTTACGCAAGCTATTGGTCACGATGGTATGAACTTCGTGTGGCTGATGGTGCAGCATACTTTCCCACAAGGCTTTGGCCTGATTGGCCACGTTATATTCCTGCATTAAACGTGCGCCTGAATGCAGATAACACAGCCAGTCGCGGGCATGGCAGTGGGGCAAAGTCATAACTGACAGCGGATCGTCTTCAAAATCAATGAAGCCTATGCTGTGTTGATTCACGTAAATCATGTTACGGGCAAATGTTTCGCTCAGGTATTGTTTGCGTTTGTGCACATCTGCGATAGCATTAAGACCAAGCTGCCAGCGTTGCAGCAGAATTTCTGGCTGGTGTTTATGCTGTTTCCATTCGTTTTCCAGATTGTGTTCACCAATATGGCTAATCATTAGCGCGTTTGGCTGCTGTGCCAGAATGACGGGTACCTGAACACCTGCTGTGGCCAGAGCCTGTAAACGGGCTGCTTCGGTTTGTAAGGAAGGAATACCGCCCAGATTGGGTACGGGTTGAAGCATGTGAATGCCGCTGATTTGCTGAGCTATTTTTAATAGATGATAACGCCAAGCACTGTTGCGTGCGCCTGCCTGCCGAACCCAGACTTTTTCTCCGTTTTCCAGTGTGTGGTTTTGCATCAGGCTGGTCTGGACAAGCAGACACTGTTGCAAGGCATGTTGGTAAAAGGTAGTGGAATCGGAAACGGTCATGTAGCTTGTTGCTGAAAATTCGAAACAGAATATTGATTGTACTATAAGTTGTGTTCAATACTCTTAATTTTAAGGTAATAAATCTTTCAGGCGGTAATAACTTGCGCCAAGCCATTGTGTCGGCAGGCGCAACAGCTTGCCACCGGGAAAATTGTGATGCGTTATTTTTTCAAACAGACGCAGGCGACTGTCATCACCGCTGATGGCTTCGGCAACAATCTGTCCGCCCAGTCCGGTAGCGGCCACACCATGTCCGGAAAATCCCTGTAAAAAGTATAGCTGTGGATTAAGACGACCAAAATGGGGAATCCGGTTCATGCTGATGTCAACTTGTCCACCCCAAGCATAGTCTATGTGAACGTCTGCCAGCTGTGGAAAAACTTTTAACATATCACGGCGCATACCTTGGATTAATTGCTGCTGGCTGGGTTCACGGCCAGAATAGTTAACTTTGCCGCCAAATAACAAACGCTTGTCTGCGCTGAGGCGGTAATAATCGAGTACAAAACGGGTGTCACATACAGCCATGTTGTTGTGTATGAGTTGCTGAGCACGTTCGCCTAATGGTTCTGTTGCAATCATATAAGTGCCTACTGGCAGGATTTTGGCAGCCAGTGACTGGATGGGCGCCTGTTGCAAGCTACGGGTAAAGGCGTTAACGGCGATAACAAGGTTTTTGGCTATAATACAGCCGTTCGGTGTGGTAATCCGATAGCCATGCTGCCATGGTTCAAGGGCAAGCATGGGTGAGTGTTCGAACAGCAAGGCACCTGCTGCTGCCGCAGCATGTGCCAGTCCCAGCGTGTAGTTGAGTGGATGCAAGTGGCCGGCCTGCTGGTCGAATATTGCACCTGCATAGCGTTCACTAGCCAGTTGTTGTTGTAGCTGGTGTTGATTCCATATCTGGTAGTCGTGAAAATGATAATGTGCAGCAGCTTCTTTCACCCATTCAGTTAGGGCGTGCAGATGTCGTGGCCGAATGGCAACATGGGCATAGCCACGGTGCCAGTCGCAGTCTATCCGGTAAGTTTGTATCTGTTGTTCTACCAGAGCAACCGCTTGGAGACTCCACTGCCACAGGGTCTGGGCATTTTTCAGACCAATCATGCTGGCTATGCTGCTCATTTCGGCAGCATAGCCATAAATCACCTGACCACCATTGCGACCGGAGGCACCGTAACCAATCTGTGCTGCTTCGATAAGTGCCACGCTGTGCTGTTGTTGTGCCAGTGGCAATGCTGTACCGATACCGCTCAGGCCACCACCGATGATGCATGTTTCAACTTCTACCGTACCCTGCAAACAGGGGTAATGAGTGTGATCATTGTGGCTGGCAGCGTAATAGCTGAGAGTGGGTTCTGTATGTGTGAATGACGTAGCCATGGCGCTGGGTTAAACAGGACTGAAAGATAAAAAATTGGCAGCTATCGGGAATCAGATAGCTGCCATTGTAAACGGATGTTATTTGGTTGTCTCAAGTAACTGGCTTTGGCGGTAAGCTTCGGCCATTTCCCGTTCGCGTCTGGTATTCTGTCGCATCATGCAGTAGTTGATGCCGATAGCTAACGTACCTACCAGTGTGATGATGATGGTGGCCAGTACGTTCATTTGCGGATCCAGTCCCAGTTTGATTTTGGAGAAAATAATCATGGGTAAGGTGGAAGAACCCGGGCCGGACAGGAATGAGGTAATCACCAGATCGTCCAGTGATAGGGTAATGGATAGTAGGAAGCCGGAAGCAATTGCAGGAGCAATAGAGGGCAGGGTAATCAGAAAAAATACCTTTAATGGACGTGCACCAAGGTCTTTAGCGGCCTCTTCCAGTGACTGGTTTAGCTCAGACAAACGCGAACGAATGATAACAGTCACATAAGCCATACACAGGGTAGTGTGTCCAAGCCAGATGGTAAAGAAGCCACGTTCAAAATACAGGAAGCTAAAAGCACTGTTTTGCAGCAGCATCTGTACCTGAATAATCAGCAGTAACATGGACAGGCCGGTGATAATATCCGGCATAACCATCGGTGCAGACACCATACCGGCAAACAGGGTGTTGCCGCGAAAACGCTTGATACGTGCCAGTGCATAGCCGGCCAGTGTGCCCAGAATAACGGCTGCTGCGGCTGAACACAAGGCGATACGAACAGATAGCCATGCTGCATCCAGTATCTGTTCGTTCTGTAGCAGTTTGCCATACCATTGGGTTGAGAAGCCACCCCAGACGGTCACCAGACGTGAGTTATTAAAAGAGTAAATAACCAGAATCACTAAAGGCATGTACAGAAAGGCCAGTCCCAGAATCAGCACACTTCTGAGGAACCAGGATGATTTGTGGTTAGGCATGACTGGCTCCTTCTTCAATTTCTCGGGTTTCGTAGCGATGGAACAAGGCAATCGGTATCACCAGTAACAGCACCATGATTACGGCTACAGCAGAAGCCAGTGGCCAGTTGTTCTGGTCGAAAAAAGCTTGCCATAATACTTTACCAATCATCAGGTTTTCTGGTCCGCCTACCAGCTCAGGTATCACAAATTCGCCTACTGCTGGAATGAATACCAGCATTGAACCGGAAATGATTCCGGCTTTGGACAAGGGTAGGGTAATGGAAATAAAAGCCTTAATCGGACCGGCTCCCAGATCTGCTGCTGCCTCCAATAAGCGGTTATCTAGCTTCACCAGCTGGGTGTATAGTGGCAGGATCATAAAAGGCAGATAAGCATACACCATTACCAGATTCAGGGAGAATGAGTTGTAAAACATATCCAGCGGCTGGCTGATAAGCCCCCATTTCGTCAGATAGGTGTTGATGATGCCGTTATGGCCGAGCAGGCTCATCCATGCATACACACGTAACAGGAAAGAAGTCCAGAAAGGCAGCATAATCGCGAGCAGCAGGCCATTACGGATTTTTTCCGGCGCCCGGGCAATGGCGTAGGCTATCGGATAGCCAGCCAGAAGGCAGATTAGTGTGGTGGTAAAGGCTGTTTTAATCGACAGCCAGTAAGTCAGCAGGTAGATGTTATCGCCACGATTACCGGTGAGCATCTGTTTGAGAGAAAGCCAGAAATCGTTGAAGATATCAGCATAATTCTGATAGCTGATCAGAATATTGATGCGCCCCAAGTCGGTATCAAGGTTGTATAACGGTGTATAGGGTGGGATGGCAATATCCTGTTCACCAAAACTGATTTTGAGTACGATAAAAAATGGTATCAGAAATAGTCCCAGTAGCCAGATGTAGGGTATGCTTATTACCAGTCCCTGCGTTGGGCGCAAGCCTTTTAGGTGGTTAAACCAGTTCATGTTTAAGCTCCCACGGCTGTTAATGGGTCAAAGGGCTGGCCTGATTGTCAGGCCAGCTGATGTAAACTTTTTCTTCCCATGTAGGCATGGGGATGTTGTATTGTTCCCAGTATGAGGATAAAACTTGGCTTTTGATGATTTTGCCGGATGGGAGCTGGATATGAAAAATGCCAAAGCTGCCCAGATAGGCAATCTCTTTCACGATACCGGCTGACCAGTTATATTCCAGCGGTGGCTGCTCACGATAGATATTGATATCTTCCGGACGAATAGACAGCCAGATATTCTGATCTTCTGGCCCGCTGATGCCATGCCCAAGATAAACCAGCTGTTGCAGATCAGGACACTGAATAATGGTATGGTCGGCACCATCTTCAGTAACTTTGCCGGCCAGAATATTGGTTTCGCCCATAAATTCAGCGGTGAAGCGGCTGTTTGGGTAGTCGTAAATATCAGAGGGCGTCCCTACCTGTTGCAGTTGTCCGTCAGACATAATGGCAATTCGTGAAGCCATGGTCATGGCTTCTTCCTGATCATGAGTAACCATGATGCAGGTGGCACCTACTTTTTCGAGTGTATTAACCAGTTCGAGC
This sequence comes from Snodgrassella sp., assembly GCF_024103505.1. Taxonomy (NCBI): domain Bacteria; kingdom Pseudomonadati; phylum Pseudomonadota; class Betaproteobacteria; order Neisseriales; family Neisseriaceae; genus Snodgrassella; species Snodgrassella sp. The sequence goes on along the minus strand of NZ_JAGGIJ010000008.1, from coordinate 52,287 downwards.
TGGGTTTGTTGGCGCAGTTTTTTGTCCAACGCACCCAGTGGTTCATCCAAGAGCAGCAGCTTAGGTCGTTTAGCCAGACTGCGTGCCAGTGCAACACGCTGCTGTTGTCCGCCGGAAAGTTGATGTGGTTTGCGTTTGGCGTATTTGCTCATCTGTACCAGACGCAGCATTTCTTCTACACGGGCGCTGATTTCGCCCTTAGGCAGTTTGTCTTGTTTCAGGCCGAACGCAATATTCTGTTCAACACTCATGTGCGGAAACAAGGCGTAACTCTGAAACATCATATTGATGGGACGATCGTAGGGTTGCAGTTTGGTAATGTCCTCGCCATCCAAGATAATTTGTCCCTGAGTCGGTGTTTCCATACCGGCCAGCATACGTAACAAGGTGGACTTACCGCTACCGGAGCTACCAAGCAAGGCGAAGATTTCATTTTTTTTAATAGTCAGATTGACATGGTCAACGGCGTAGTTGTCGCCATAGGTTTTGACGATGTCTTTAATCTGTAAGTAATGTGCGGGATCGGCACCTGGCTTGGTGGTTGCGTTTTCGCTCATGATAAGGGGTACTCCAGAAAAAATCGTTCCAGCCAATGCTCGGCATATGGATGTTTACTGTAATGTGTAAAGAACGGTGCAAAAACGATTCTGCTCCTGCTTTAGGGTGGGCATTGTATGCAAGCATTTTGCGTGGGGCAATGAAATTTAACTGTTAATACATTTTAATTCTCCAGTTGATGTATAACTTTTCATATAAACAAGTATTTAATGTTGCTTCTAACTTGAATTAATTTTTGTTAGGATGAGACTAAAGTGCGGCTTTTTTAGTCATGGTTTGTCTGGCAAACGCGGCAGTGCCTAGTGTATCATGTAATAATTGTCTGTTATATTCGTTCAGGTCTGACTTGCTACTCTGGCTTTGTCTGCTGCTGAATAAGCTACTGTCTGCATAAATATCTGTTTACCAAAACAGATGGATTGTGCAAAAAAAATTTCCATTTAATCAAATAGTTTTCATCATTTTACTGAGTGATGAAGTGGATTGAAGGTGAATATCTGTTACAGGCTGATTTTTGGTTATAGATGGTATAGGTAATGAAAAAAAAGGTATTGCTGGGTATTTGTGGTGGTATTGCCGCATATAAAAGTTGTGAGCTGGTGCGGCTGCTGAAAAAGGCAGGGCATCAGGTAAATGTGGTGATGACTCAGGCTGCTACTGATTTTATCAGCCCAACTACCTTTCAGGCTCTGAGTGGAGAACCGGTATTGCTGGATACGCATGATGGGTCTGGTGGTCATGGTATGGCGCATATTAATTTAAGCCGGCAGGCAGATGTGATGCTGATTGCACCCGCTTCTGCCAATACGCTGGCCAAAATAGCTCAGGGCATGGCAGATAATCTGCTGACCACTCTGGTGGCCGCGCGCAATTGTCCTTTGGCAGTTGCACCTGCGATGAATGTGCAGATGTGGAATAATCCAGCCAATCAGCGCAATCTGGCGTTATTACAGCAGGATCAGATAAGAATACTGGGGCCGGCAGTTGGTGAACAGGCCTGTGGCGAAGTTGGCAGCGGGCGTATGCTGGAAGCGGCAGATCTGGCTGATTTGCTGGTTGATTTCTGGACACCGCCTGTGCTGGCGGGTAAAAGGGTATTGATTACTGCCGGAGCCACTTTTGAAGCAATTGACCCTGTACGTGGTATTACCAATATTTCCAGTGGGCAGATGGGCATGGCACTTGCACGTGCATGTCGTGCTGCCGGAGCTAATGTGTCATTGGTATATGGACAAGTGCAAACAGCGCTGGCAGCCGGACTGGCTTATACAGAACAGGCCATCAGTGCGGATGCAATGCTGGCGGCTGTGCAGCGGTTATTGCCCGGACAGGATGTGTTTATATCTGTAGCAGCGGTGGCTGATTACAAGGTTAGAAACCGTAGTGAACAGAAATTGAAAAAACAGGCCGGACAATCCGTGCCGGTGATAGAACTTGCTGAGAATGCTGATATTCTGGCTACTGTGGCTGCCCGGGCTGATGCGCCGTTCTGTGTGGGTTTTGCTGCTGAAAGTGAGCATGTGCTGGAGCATGCACGTGCCAAACGGTTGAAAAAAGGGGTACCGTTATTAGTGGCTAATGAAGTGAGTCAGGCAATGGGTAAAGCCTCTAACCAAGTAGTCTTGCTTGATGACGAGCAGGAAACTGCCTTACCGCAAATGAGTAAGGATGATACAGCTACTGCTATTGTTGTCCGGCTAGCGCAACTGCTGGCGCGCTTATAAGTAAAGCTGTATATATCTGGGGTATACTGCCCTGATTTTGTTAACTGTGATTGATATAAAGACTGGTTTATGAGTTCTACTGAGTTATCTGTACAAATTAAGGTATTGCATCCGTTAATGGCGGAACAGTTACCACAATATGCAACTATTGGTTCGGCTGGTCTGGATTTACGCGCCTGTATTGAAGCACCCGTTACTTTACAGCCGGGAGAAAGCTTTCTGCTGCCAACAGGGCTAGCCGTCTATCTGGCCGACCCAGGCTATGCCGCCTTAATCTTACCGCGTTCCGGTCTGGGGCATAAGCATGGTATTGTGCTGGGTAATCTGGTAGGGCTGATTGATTCAGATTATCAGGGTGAATTAAAAGTATCACTTTGGAATCGCAGTCAGGAAGCATATGTAATTGAACCACTGGCACGGATTGCGCAGATGATTATTGTGCCGGTGATGCAGGCGGCTTTTACTGTTGTTGATGAATTTGCGCAAAGCAGCCGCGGTGAAGGGGGCTTTGGTAGTACCGGACACCACTGATTTTTGGTCTTCAATAAACGAAAAGCAAGGCATCCAGATGGATAAACCTTGCTTTTTTTGCCATGGCACTGGCTAAACTGCCTATTGTAAATTTATTTTTCTATTCTGATCGGCCACTCTGTATTATGGCTGATAAGCACATTACTGTTGGCGATAGCGCTCAATCAGCATATTTTGCATATTGGTTACGGGTTCATTATCTGCTGTCTTAATTCGCCGGTACTGACCATCAGGCTGCATCAACCAAGCACACTGATTATCAGCCAGAGCGAACATCAGTGTCTCTTTGATTATACGTTGTTTTAGCTCAGGTGTTTCAATTGGTGTACAAATTTCTACGCGACGGAACAGATTGCGCCCCATCCAGTCGGCACTGGATATCCATACTTTGGTATCACCGCCGTTTTCAAAATAAAATACTCGTGCATGCTCCAGCAGGCGGCCGACAATAGAACGAACCCGAATATTTTCCGATAGCCCTTTAACCCCCGGCCGCAATACACACATTCCGCGTACAATCAGCTCTATCTGTACGCCAGCCTGACTGGCTGCATACAGGGCATCAACAATACTGGGTTCAACCAGCGCATTCATTTTGGCAATAATACGCGCAGCCTTGCCAGCTTTGGCCTGTTCGATTTCACCGTTAATACTCTCGAGTAGCATTTTGTGCAGTGTGAATGGGCTTTGGGCTATCTTATTCAGATGGTTGGGCTGTCCCAATCCGGTAATTTCCATAAACACTGTGTTGACATCAATACAAATGTCCCGGTTACAAGTCATCAGTCCCAGATCGGTATAGGTGCGACTGGTGCCCTGATGGTAGTTGCCAGTGCTGACATGAGCATAACGTTTCAGTTTACCGTCTTCACGGCGCACAATCAGTGCCATTTTGGCATGAACTTTGTAGCCGAATACGCCATAAACCACATGGGCACCAGCAGTTTCTAACTGGCTGGCCCAGTTCAGATTGGTTTCTTCGTCAAAACGTGCCATTAGTTCAACCACCACTGTAACCTGTTTACCAGCCAGTGCCGCTTTCATCAGTGCCTTTACTAGATCAGAATTACTACCGGTGCGGTAGATAGTCATTTTGATGGCAATAACCTGAGGGTCATCTGCTGCCTCCTGAATCAGACGCACTGTTGGTTCAAAGGACTGATAGGGATGATAGAGTAAAATATCGCGCTGATTGATAATACTGAACAGATCGCGATTTTTAGTCAGTATGGCAGGTGTGCCGGGAATAAATGGCGGAAATTTTAAATCATTGCGTTCAACCATATCCGGTACGGCCATCAGGCGTACCAGATTTACCGGACCATTCACTCGGTATAACTCATCGCGCCCCAGATGAAAGTGGCTGAGGAGAAAATCATAAACATGTGCCGGACAATTGTCTGCTACCTCCAAACGTACACCTTCTCCATACTGTCGCCCCTGTAATTCGCCGGCAATGGCGGTGCGCAGATTCTCTAAATCCTCTTCGTCAACACTTAAATCGCTGTCGCGGGTAATGCGGAACTGATAACAGCCTTTGACACTCATACCAGTAAACAGCGTATGTACATGGGCATGCAAAATGGAAGACAGGAATACAAAACCATCGTGCCCATTGCATAACTCTTTGGGCATCTTCAATACCCGCGGCAGAATACGCGGTGCCTGAACAATGGCCATGCCTCCAGTCCGGCCGAAAGCATCTTTACCTTCCAGCTCTACGGCAAAATTCAGTGATTTGTTGAGTAAACGTGGGAAGGGATGTGATGGATCCAGTCCGATAGGCGTGAGAATGGGTAATAATTCATGCTTGAAATAATCAGCCACCCACTGACGCTGTGCTTCGCTCCAGGCACTGCGCGGATAAAACGAGATGCCTTCACTGCGCAAGGCTGGAATCAGCTCTTCGTTAAACAGGCGGTATTGTTCGGCAATAATGGCATGTGCTTGTTTGGTTACATTAGTGATTACGGTATCCGGCAGTTCACCGTTAGCCAGTGGAATATGAGGCGAGAGTTGACGGGTACGTCGCAGCCATGCCATGCGTACTTCAAAAAACTCGTCCAGATTGGAAGAAACAATACATAAAAAACGTAAACGTTCGAGCAGGGGAACCTGTGTGTCTTGAGCCTGTGCCAGTACACGACGATTGAATGCCAGTAGGCTGAGTTCGCGGCAAAGTAAGTGTGGCTGAATTTCGGACATGAGATACACCTGTGACTGTCATTATGGGTAAGCGTGTGTCAGCTTGGGTTTAATTTATTAACATTGGCACTGTTTTGCATACAGGTCAAGTGTCATGTGTATTCATTGGTGGCCAGCGGTTGTGAATAAACCGCCCGGGATTCTGATAATTTAATACCTTAGCGTAATTGCCTGCCGCAGTTGCATTTGCTGGGATATTTTTGGTAACGACACTGCCGGCGCCAATAGTAGCATTGTCACCGATGCAGACGTTTTCAATTAGATTACAATTGGGGCCGATATAGACATTGTCACCAATGATGGCAGCTGCCCCATTGTTGGCACCGATTACTGTGTAGGGTGAAAGATTCACATTATTACCCAGCCGGGCATTGCTGTTAATAATCAGCGGCCCGCCATGGCCGATATACAACCCGTAGCCAACAGATGTACGCGGGCTGATGATGATACCACTACAGCGTTTCTGCCATGCATACATCGGGTAGGCCAGTTTGCGCCAGATTCCCGTTGCGGAAGCCAGTCTGAACCAGCAGGAAAAGCGAAAGCCACGGTTACAAAAGTAGTGGCGTATGAATGTGCGCCAGTCAGTACGGCCACTGTAACGAAATAAATCACTTTTAATAAGCCGGATTACCATAAAAGCTGTAATAAGATATGGGGTAAATAAAAAAGCTGTTCATCTGCAAACAGTCGAACAGCCATTGGATGTTATTCTTGTGGCGGAGTATAGCCACTGATGTGGTCAGCACCATCACCGAAGAAATAATTTTCCATTTGTTGGGTAATGTACTGGCGGGCTCGCGGGTCAGCCAGACTGAGACGATTTTCATTAATAATCATAGTCTGATAACGTAACCAGCCGTCCCATGCTTCCTGCGATACATTATCGTAAATACGTTTACCCAGTTCATTGGGAAATGGTGGGAATTTCATTCCGGGTGCTTCTTTGCCCAGTTTAATGCAATGCACCATATGACTCATGTGACTTCCTTTATGCCAATCAGGGGAAAGAATAGATTGTAAAAGATTTTTCGCCGGTTGCGTTTAAAGTTGGCGACGAAATATTTTCGACTGGCGTTTATTGCTTGTGTACTGCTGCTGTCGTTTTAACGGTAATTGCGCCAGTGTGGCACTGGTAAAGCCACGTTCAATAAACCAGTCGCCGGTATTGGTACTCAAAGCAAACAGAACCTGTAGCTGTAATTCTTGTGCTTGTTTGATGACATGTGATAGTAGCAGCTCTCCATAGCCACGCGTACGTGCATTTGGTGAGACAATCAGACAGGCCAGCTCGCCAGCTTTTTCCTGTGGATAGACATGCAGAGCTACGCAGCCATAAACATAGCAATCCTGTTCCAGCACTGAAAATTCATGAATATGATTTTCCATATATTCGCTGTCGCGCGGCAGGAGAATACCCGCAGCTTCCAATGGGGCAATCAGTTGCAGAATTTCACCAATATCCTTGTTCTCAGCTGGGCGGATACGCATGAACGGCGCTTTGGCCATGGCAGTGCCACTGCCTTCTCGGGTAAATAATTCCAGTAGCAGACTGCCATCGTGCAGACCGGAAAGCACATGTACGCGTTGTACGCCATGTTCGAGTACATGTACCGCAGTTTGCAACAATTCTGTCTGGCGTTTATCGGTAATGTTTCTGGCCAGAAGCTGACGGATTTCAATACAGTTCAGTTTGCTGATGGTTTGCTGTTGTTCATCCAGTATACCTTGCTGCGTGCCCAGAAAAATCAGTTTTTCTGCATTAATGGCTTCCGATACAGCCTGAGCAACTTCATTTACCGGCAGACGATAAGACTGGCCACTGAGTGAATGACCAATCGGGCTGATGAATACCAGCTGATTGCGTACCAGATGCTCTTCAATGGCGGCGGCATCTACTTTGCGTACACTACCGCTATATCCCATATCAATACCATTAATCACACCTAGTGGTTTAGCGCGCAGAAAGTTGCCACTACTAATGCGTACATTGGGAACACTGTGATCCATTACCTGTGTCGGCATCATGGATAAAGCTGCCTCCAGATCGAAGCGAGCTATACCACAGGCCTGTTTGACCAGCCTGAGAGCAGCCTCATCGGTAACAGGATTTTCATCAATGCTGATGGCAGTATGGCAATCAGCTATGGCTCGAATAAACTGGCTGCAACCGTGAATGATGACCAGTCGCATGCCAAGACTGGTAAGTAACAATATGTCGGCAGCCAGCGCCGCCAGTTTGTCGCTTACCAGAACATGGCTACTAATGGCCAGTACCAGAGTTTTACCATTAAAATGGTGAATATAAGGAGAAGCCTGCCGAAAATCGTGAATAAAACGATTATTGTAAAAAAAATCCTGATTACCTGTTACAGGGGTGCTCATTTGATAGCCATTAAATAAAATAACTGCATCATCAGTACCGTTAACGCAACAATTGTGGCCAGAGTCCAGTTAAATTCTTTGGATAACTTGTCCTGCTGGTGGTGCAGAAATTCAGTTTTAGCATGGATGGCATCAGTTTTTTCGATGGCATCATTGAGCAGTAATGGTACATCTGCGTGATTTTGATTGTCATTAGGCAGTAAAGTAAATACAAGATTATTCAAGTTATTCACATTGCTGTTCATGGAAATATTGGTGGTGTTTTCTTCCGGTACAGGTACTGGTACGTTGGTAGAAGCCGATACTTCTTTTACTGCATTCTGTGCAGAAGCACGGTTGAGCAGCAGTTCACTGCTAGCCAATTGTGGTTGTGGCGTGGATAAATGTTCCGGTTCCTGTTCAGCCACTTTGGCGGCGCGGATTTCAACTTTGTTAGCTGCTTGATTTAACAGAGTATTAAAATTCGGCCGCTTGTCGATGACTGAGGTATTCCTTGGTGAGGGCGCATTGGTATAAATTTTTTCCTGCGCACGCTTCTGGCTGGCAGTCTGCTTCAAATTCAGAGCGTTACTCAGTATATCCATAACTTCATCAGCACTTGGTACTTGCTGGTTAGCATCCTTGCCGGTTGCTGCCCGCGGGGTAACATTTTTATTAGCGCGGATTTTGGATACAACAATAAATCTGTGCTGACACTGGCGACACACAACACGTCCCCCATCGCGTGGCGGTGTCGTTACAGTGTTTTCTGCATGGCATTTAGGACAAATAACAGTGATAGTTTTAGACATGATATTTCAGTAAACCAAAATAGTTAAAGAGGGAGGAAATTCCGTACTGTCAAAAAAGGATAGTTGTTATATTGCGTTAGCATGCCGTATTAGTGCTATCAGGCAAATGGTCAAGCCAGATGTCTAGGCTCTTTTCCGACCACTAATGCATACCCAGCCATCCAAAGTTATGGGTGAATTCAAGTCAAACCACTGGCGATAAATTTCACTCAGTTCTTCTGTCTGTTCAGCCAGAATACCCGACAAGACAATCTCGCCACCAGTGCGGGTACGTTCAGCCAGCATTTGCGCCAGCATACGTAGCGGATTGGCCAGAATATTGGCAATGACAATATCAAACTGCTGTGCAGCCGGCAGGTCGTCTGGCAGAAAAAATTCAGCATCTACCTGATTCTGAAGCGCATTATCCTGACTGGCACGTATGGCCTGCGGGTCAATGTCAACACCACAGGCACGGCCAACACCCAGTTTCAGTGCTGCGATGGCCAGAATGCCTGAACCACAACCATAATCAAGCAGCGTTTCACCACCATGCACATGTTTATCCAGCCATTGCAGACATAAGTGAGTAGTGGGATGACTACCCGTACCAAATGCGAGCCCGGGGTCTAGTTGCAGATTAATCACACCCGGCTCAGTTGGCTGATTATGCCACGACGGTGTAATCCATAAACGGGAAGAAATCTGAATCGGGTCAAACTGCGATTGTGTCAATCTTACCCAGTCCTGCTCGGGAATGGTTTCCAGATAATAATGAGGCATATCGATACCGCAATCGTGTGCAGCAGCAGACACAATGGCTTCAATATCGGCATGTTCACTAAACAGTGCCACAATGTTGCTTTGTTGCCAAACCTGCTCGGTGGGCATATCCGGTTCGCCAAAAATTGGCTGCTCATCATCATTACCGGCATTGGCGTCTTCAATAGCAGTACTCAATGCGCCGTTTTCTATCAGCGCATCAGAGAGCTTATCAACCTTATCCTGTGTAACTGTAATGACAACTTGTTGGTAGTGCATGGCTTTTTACCGTGTGTAGATGTTCTATAAAACTTCAGGCAGCCACTGCGGCTGCCTGTGAATAAAAGCGCAATGTATGCGTATTGTAAATTATTTTTGTGCTTCTTTGTGTTTTTGTAACCATTGCTCAAGATAGTGAATACTCTCACCACCATGAATAAAGCCCGGGTCAGCAAAAATATCGCGATGCAGATTGGTATTGGTTTTAATACCTGTAATGGCCAGTTCCCGCAAAGCGACACGCATTTTGGCAATGGCTTCTTCACGGTTGCGACCGTGGGTACAGACTTTACCAATCATACTATCGTAGTAGGGTGGTACAGTGTAACCCTGATATATGTGGCTGTCGATGCGTACCCCGTTGCCACCGGGCTGGTGGCAACTGGTAATCAGGCCAGGACTGGGGACAAAAGTATAGGGATCTTCGGCATTAATCCGGCACTCAAAAGCATGTCCCAGCAGGCGGATATCGGCTTGGGTATAGGATAACGGCAGGCCGGAGGCCACACGGATCTGTTCCTGAACAATATCGACACCAGTAATCAGCTCAGTTATGGCATGTTCTACCTGTACGCGGGTATTCATTTCAATGAAGAAAAATTCACCGTCTTCGTACAGAAATTCAAATGTACCGGCACCGCGGTAACCGATGCGCTTACAAGCAGACACACAGGCAGTACCGATGCGTTCCCGTTCTTCAGGCGTGATAAATGGTGCTGGTGCCTCTTCAATCACTTTCTGATGGCGTCGCTGCATGGAGCAGTCACGTTCACCCAGATAAATAGCATTGCCATGTTCATCACACAGTATCTGAACTTCAATATGGCGCGGTTTTTGCAGATAGCGCTCCATATACACGGCCGGATTACCGAAAGCTGCGCCAGCTTCTGTGCGCGTCATTTCTACTGCAGCAAGCAGGTCTTCAGCCTTTTCTACCACACGCATACCACGACCGCCACCACCACCGGAAGCTTTAATAATTACCGGATAACCAACTTGCGCACCAATTTTTTCAATTTCATGCGCGTCTTCCGGCAATGCACCATCTGAACCGGGCACACAAGGTACTCCCGCAGCCTGCATCGCCTTTTTGGCTGAAACCTTGTCTCCCATCTGACGGATGGTTTCCGGACGCGGACCGATAAATACAAAGCCAGACTGTTCCACCTGCTCGGCAAAGCCATCATTTTCAGCCAGAAAACCATAGCCGGGATGAATCGCATCAGCATCGGTAACTTCGGCTGCGGAAATCAGAGCGGGAATATTCAGATAACTCTGAGCAGAGCTGGCCGGACCAATACATACTGATTCATCTGCCAGCTTCACATGTAGGGCATCACTGTCTGCTTCTGAATGCACAGCCACGGTTGCAATGCCCATTTCATGGCAGGCGCGCAGAATGCGCAGCGCAATTTCACCACGATTGGCAATAAGAATTTTTTTTAACATAAGGCAGTACCTTGTAAGAAACGGGAAGTATTACTGATATTGAGCATTACTCAATAATAAACAGCGGTTCACCGAATTCAACAGGCTGCCCGTTGGCTATAAGAATTTCTTTCACCACACCACTGTGATCAGCTTCGATTTCGTTCATCAGTTTCATGGCTTCAATGATACACAAGGTATCACCGGCATTAACCGTCTGACCCACTTCAACAAACGGCGCAGAATTAGGGCTGGCTGCTCGGTAGAATGTACCGACCATGGGTGATTTCACTGCTTTGCTGAGATCAGGAGCAGCCGCTTCCGCTGTGGAGCCCGCTGCTGCCGTTTCTGTTGCAGTCGCTGGAGCTGCTGCCATTATGGCAGGTTGTTGCTGCATCGGTGCTGCATATATAGGCTGAGTTGCAGCAGTGGTACGGGTAATGCGTACCTTTTCCTCACCTTCAGTAACTTCGATTTCGGCAATGCCGGATTCTTCTACCAGATCAATGAGTTTTTTTAGTTTACGTAAATCCATATTATGAACCCTTGTGTGATTGGACTTAGCCGCAATAAGTATTAGTGTTGGCGGCTAGTCTCTTGAATGTATTCTATTGCCCGATGTAATGCCGCTTCGTAGCCATATACGCCCAGACCACAGATTACACCCATAGCAATATCGGACAGATAAGAATGACGCCGGAAAGACTCGCGGGCATGTACATTGGAAATATGCACCTCAATAAATGGTTTGCCGGCAGCAGCAAAAGCATCACGAATGGCGACACTGGTATGCGTAAATGCACCCGGATTAATGATAATAAACCGGGTATCATCAGTTAAAGCCGCCTGAATACGTTCTGTCAGAACGTGTTCAGCATTGCTTTGCAATGTTTCCAGCGTCATACCGGCCGCCTGTGCCTGTACCAGCAGTTTCTGATTGATGTCTGCCAGTGTAGTAGAACCATATATATGCGGTTCACGCACACCCAAAAGATTCAGATTAGGGCCGTTTAAAACCAGAATGGAGGCACTCATAAATTTATTGGTTTTAGCAAAATTGCGTCATTTTTGCCGAAAATGCGCGCAGATGTCCAGTGTTTTCGTATTTATTTCACAGTGTAAATAATGTTTTTTATACCGAGTATAGTCTGGCAGCCTTATTTTGCGTGCTTACTGCCATCACCATCACTTAAATATACTAAATTATTTATGTTATAAGCATTCAACGTTTTTATAGCTTGCTGGTGCTTATATTTTATCTTCCTGCCAGGTAGCAACTGAAATTTTATCTTAACCAAGATAAGATCCAGTGGTTTTAAGCCTGCTTTGTAGTGCCATTCCTGCCAAATTGGAAGCCATTAAATTCTAACCTACCAAATTAATGATTAAAAGATTAAGGAATCAATATCTCTGATAGTCAGAACAGAACCTTAATCAGCTAGAAAATCGCACTAATCACTGCTTTTATAACGATATTTTATTTACCGGCAAAGCCTGCGAACATCGGGATAATCAGTTTTATCAAATACATGAAATCACCGACGGTATTATTACTGGTAGTCGGGATTATGGAGCTTTACAAGCTGAGGGAATGATTAAAATTGACTATGATTTGTTAACCAGTGGTGAATATGTTGATTATGAGATGAATCAATTACCATACTATTTTCAAGGACAACCATTTACCGGTATTGCATACTAATACAGATTGAGTTTTGTATTGGTTGAAGCAATATGTATTAACAGTTGGTTAATTGAATATATCAGTTTTTTTGCTGATGGTACTGGTAGATTCAAACGTTAGGAATGGCGATAGGATTTGGTATCTGGAATGGGAAAATAATACATGTAAACGGATTGAATCTCGCTATTCCGATTATGCAGGAAGACATCATTCGGGCGATTTAGAGTTGCATTTCAATGAGCAAAAATAAATCAGTCGTGCAAATATTGAGGTTGATTATGCGAGTGCAAGCACTCGCATTATTTACCCTGCAACAGAATAGCAATATCAAAATAACCTTTAATGACAGCAAAATTGATTATTTTCAGGCATTTTTACCAGATGATTTGAAACAGCAGTTAATTTAAGCTTATAACAACTATGCCAGATAAAATAAAGCTCTGATTTAAGTTTACATTTGATTATTGAAACCAAATTAATTATAAAAATACGCTAGATAACCTTGATTTTCGGAAAGCCGGCTGTTTGAACTATCTTCAGCCTGCTATCGTGTGCTATGGCTTCGCAGCTTACCGCAGCAGGCATATAATATGTATTTTGCCGTTTTCAGGCACTAGTACATGCATATTAATGATTTTGATTTTGATTTACCGCCAGAGCTGATTGCGCAACATCCGCCGTCCGTGCGTGGCAGCAGCCGTCTGCTGGTAGCACTGCCCGGGCAACAGCCGGCAGACAGTGAATTTACCCGGCTGGCAGACTATATTGCAGCCGGTGACGTATTGGTATTCAACAATACCCGTGTTATGAAAGCCCGCCTGTTTGGCCACAAGGCCAGTGGCGGCCAGATTGAAGCGTTGATTGAGCGCGTGCTGGATGCGCATACTGCGCTGGCACATGTGCGTTCATCCAAATCCCCCAAACCGGGTACAGAACTGATTTTTGAAGGCGGTATGCATGCACAGATGCAGGCACGTCAGGGTGAGCTGTTTATATTGCACTTCGCAGGTGAACAGACAGTATGGGAGCTGCTGGCCGCTCACGGGCATCTGCCTTTACCGCCATACATTACCCGTTCAGCCGATAATGACGATGATGAACGTTACCAGACAGTGTATGCCAAGCATGAAGGTGCAGTGGCTGCGCCGACTGCCGGTTTGCATTTTACTGATACTATTATGCAACAATTGCGCGACAAGGGTGTGCATCTGGCTGAGGTAACTTTGCATGTCGGTGCAGGTACTTTTCAGCCGGTACGGGTAGAGAATATTGCCGAGCATCACATGCACAGTGAATGGTATGACGTGAGCGAAAAAGTAGTGGCAGAAATAGAAGCTGCACATGCACGTGGTAATAAAGTCTGGGCAGTGGGTACTACCGCAGTACGCGCACTGGAATCTGCTGCGCGCAGTGGGAAATTGCAGGCCGGGCAGGGGGATACCAATATATTTATTACCCCCGGTTATCAGTTTAAGGTTATCGACCGCATGATTACCAACTTTCATCTGCCCAAATCAACGTTACTGATGCTGGTGAGTGCTTTTAGCGGTTATGATGAAATCCGTGCCATTTACCAGTATGCCATTGCAGCAGAATATCGCTTTTTTAGTTATGGTGATGCCATGCTGCTGGGTAATCTGGCACAAACTAAAACAGAATAAAGGAACAAATTATGAGAATGCTGCATACCATGCTGCGCGTAGGTGATCTGGATAAATCACTGGCGTTTTATCAGGATGTGCTGGGTATGAAACTTTTGCGGCGCGAAGATTTTCCCGGCGGCCGTTTTACTCTGGCTTTTGTCGGCTATGGTGAAGAATCCAATAGCACCGTGCTGGAATTAACCTATAACTGGGATACCCATGCTTATGAGCTGGGTACTGGATATGGCCATATTGCTATTGAGGTAGAGGATGCCTATGCTGCCTGTGATGCTGTGCGTGCCAAGGGCTGTCGGGTAACACGTGAAGCCGGTCCCATGCAGCATGGCACGACAGTAATCGCATTTGTAGAAGATCCGGATGGCTATAAAATTGAATTTATCCAGAAAAACAAATCTGCATAATCAGCCGGTGGTGCTTTAAGCCCTAAAGTGCCACCAACTGCTAAGATTACGCCAGATGGCCGCGATGCCGTCTGTTGCTGCACCATCATGGTTTCTCAGTGCTTGACGCTGGCTTTGTCTGCCTACTATGATGCGGTTATTCACATGCTTATGCATCTGGTCTGGGACGACCCGACCGGTCAATTTTCACGCAGGACGGCCTGCATCAGCCTGTACAGGGACAATTATGGCTTGGCTGTCATTATTACTGGCCGGATTATTAGAAGTAGTCTGGGCGATCGGTCTTAAATATTCACAGAATTTCACTAAACTGACACCCAGCATCATTACGCTGGTGGCATTGGTGGGCAGTTTTCTGCTGCTGGCGCAGTCGATGCGCTCCTTGCCGGTAGGAACAGCTTATGCCGTCTGGACAGGGATTGGTGCAGTGGGTGCAACCATTGTAGGTATCATCGTTTTCAAGGAACCGGCCGGCAGCTTGCGCCTGATTAGTCTGGGGCTGATTATTATCGGTATCATTGGCCTGAAATTTGGTGGGCACTAAAGCTCTAAGCGCATTTGGCTATTTGCCAGTATCTGCTAAAAATCATCTGTTTATAGCCTATAGCCATTAATGACAACCTACAGGCTGGACTTTTGCCTTAATATAAATAATAATAATTATCATTATTTAATAAAAAGAGGTAGTTTGTGATGAAAAAAATTCTGGCGATGGGTGTGTTATCTGCATTAGCTTTGGGGCTGAGTGCCTGTCAAAGTACAACACCAGTTACGGTAACGCAGACAGGTGAAGAATTAAAACTGGCGGCCGCACCACAAAAAATTGTGGTAATGGATTTCGGTGCGCTGGATACTTTGGATGCACTTCATGTCGGTGACCGGGTAGTTGCTGTGCCTGAGCAAAGTATACCCAGTTATCTACACCAGTATCAGAACGATCAGGTACAGAATGCAGGCCAGATGAAAGAGCCGGATCTGGCAGCCATTCAGGCACTCAAGCCAGACCTGATTATTATGAGCGGACGCCAGAATGCTTTTTATAAAGATTTAAGTGCGATTGCTCCTACCCTGAATTATTTTGTTAATCCCGCAGACGGGCATTACTATGAAGATGTGAAAAAGCATATCCGCCTGTTGGGAAAAATTGCCGGTAAGGAAGCACTGGCGCAACAGCAACTAAAAGCACTAGACCTGAAAATGAACGCTGCCCGCGAGCTGGCGCAGCATTCAGCACAGAAAGCTATTGTGGTATTGCATAATGACGGCAATGTTATACTGGTGAATCAGGGCGCTTTTTCGGCACTGATTTTTGATGAACTGAAGATTAAACCGGCTGTAACTAAGGATTTACTGCCCACGCTTATTAGCAGTAATAATGACAAACCTACTCGAATAATGGTGGATAACCGGTTTATTGCCCAATACCAGCCGGATATTGTTTATGTTATTGACCGCAGTAAAGCCATCGGCAAAACACCGATGCACAATGACTATTTTGATGACAAAATATTGCAGCGTGCCGGTACAAAAGTAGTCTATCTCAGTGCCGATTTATGGTATTTGTCTGGTAATGGGCTGGAAAGTCTGAACCGGCAGATTGATGAAGTCATAAAGCCTTTAAATGATGTTAATTAACATCATAGAATGCCATGCAAAAGCCAGCCATTTTTTTGACGGCTGGTTTTTTTTGTTTCAAATACCTGACTGTTCTTTCTGACATAGATATTTAACTTTTATCTACGTCAATTTGATGTTATTGTTAATTTTTTTAAGTCAGAGTGAAATAACGCCATCACTGCGGTTTATCGCTGTATTTTGCTACCACAGCCGTTGTAAAAACAGTAATAGAATAATGCTGGCTTGGCGGCCAGTGGTCTGATGGCATATCACTTTCAGTCAAAAATTGTTTTTTACGGCATCTTCCTTGGAAAGGAATAAGCATGAAGATAGGTATTCCACGCGAATCTCTTGCCGGTGAAACCAGAGTAGCGGCTACGCCGAAAACCGTTACCCAACTGATTAAATTGGGGCATGAAGTTATTATTGAACATGATGCCGGCAAAGCGGCCAGTCTGTCTGACGGACTGTACCATGAAGCCGGTGCAACAGTGGCTGATGCGACTACCGTCTGGCAGTGCCCGCTGATATTTAAGGTAAATGCACCCAATAAAGATGAAATCGCCGCCATGAATGAAGGTACGATTCTGGTCAGCTTTATTATGCCGGCACAGCAGCCAGAACTGCTTGAACAGTTACAGGCGAAAAAAATTACCGTGCTGGCGATGGATATGGTGCCGCGCATTTCGCGTGCGCAGGCGATGGATGCATTGTCTTCAATGGCCAATATCAGTGGCTATCGCGCCGTCATTGAAGCTGCGGAAAATTTTGGCCGTTTTTTTACCGGTCAGATTACTGCTGCCGGTAAAGTACCACCGGCAGAAGTGCTGGTTATCGGTGCTGGCGTGGCTGGTTTGGCTGCCATTGGCACTGCGCGCCAGCTTGGTGCCGTAGTCAATGCTTTTGATACCCGACCGGAAGTGGCCGATCAGATTGAATCTATGGGCGGTAATTTCCTGCGTTTAGATTATCAGGAAGAAGAAAGCAGCAGTGGGGATGGCTATGCCAAAACCATGAGTGCTGCCTACATTGAAGCAGAAATGAAACTGTTTGCCGAACAGGCCAGACAGGTAGATATCATCATTACCACCGCCGCGATTCCGGGCAAACCAGCTCCAAAACTGATTACCCGCGAAATGGTAGACAGTATGCACGAAGGTTCGGTAATCGTTGATCTGGCTGCTGCAACTGGCGGTAACTGCGAATATACCGAGCCCGGTAAAATCATTACTACTGCCAATGGCGTGAAAATAATCGGCTATACCGATATGGCCAACCGGCTGGCTGGTCAGTCTTCACAGCTTTATGGCACCAATCTGGTTAATCTGGCTAAATTACTCACGCCTAATCAGGATGGCGAATTAGCGCTGAATTTTGAAGACGTGATTATCCGTAACATGACTGTAACCCATGAAGGCAACAGCATGTATCCGCCACCACCAATTCAGGTATCTGCCACACCCAAAGCGGCGCCCAAAGCCGCAGCGTCTACTACTGCTGCTGCACCGGCTGTACCGCCGAATACGGCAAAGAAAAAATTAATCTGGGCAGCTATTGCCGTTATTCTGGTGTTATGGGTTGGTGCCGTGGCTCCGGTGGCCTTTCTTAATCATTTTATGGTGTTTGTACTGTCCTGCGTAGTGGGCTACTTTGTGGTATGGAATGTTAACCATGCCCTGCATACGCCGTTAATGTCGGTAACCAATGCCATCTCCGGCATCATTGTGCTGGGTGCATTGCTGCAAATCGGACAGGGACATGGCTTTGTGTCGTTACTGGCCTTTATTGCGGTGGCTATTGTCAGCGTCAATATCTTCGGCGGGTTTGCTGTTACCCGTCGTATGCTCAATATGTTTCGTAAATAAGGGAGAAACAGGATGTCTCAAGGTATCGTAACTGCCGCCTACATCGTTGCTGCCGTATTGTTTATTCTGAGTCTGGCCGGACTGTCGCAGCAGGAAAGTGCCAGACGTGGCTGCTATATGGGCATAGCCGGCATGGCCATCGCCCTGATTGCTACCGTTTTCAGCCAAGATGCGCACGGATTGGGCTGGGTGATTATCGCCATGGTGATAGGCGGTGCAGTTGGCCTGCAACAGGCTAAAAAAGTAGAGATGACTCAGATGCCGGAGCTGATTGCCATGCTGCACAGCTTTGTCGGTCTGGCTGCTGTATTGGTGGGCTTTAATAGCTATATCGACCCGCACGATGTAGATTCAGATATGTTCACCATTCATCTGATTGAAGTTTTTCTGGGTGTATTTATCGGTGCGGTAACATTCAGCGGTTCTCTGGTGGCATGGGGTAAACTGAATGGCAAAATTGCCAGCAGCCCATTACAACTGCCACACCGACATCTGCTTAATCTGGCTGCGCTAGTATTGTCTTTTTTGCTGATGCTGTGGTTTGTAGGAGTTGGTGGCTCCAGCTTTGCGCTGATTGTGATGACTCTGATAGCGCTGGCCTTTGGTTATCATCTGGTAGCCTCGATTGGCGGAGCAGATATGCCGGTCGTGATTTCCATGCTCAATTCCTATTCCGGCTGGGCTGCTGCCGCTGCCGGTTTTATGCTCGACAATGATTTACTGATTGTTACCGGTGCACTGGTGGGTTCTTCTGGTGCTATTCTGTCGTATATCATGTGTCAGGCCATGAACCGCAAGTTTCTGGCAGTGATTGGCGGTGGCTTTGGTGCAGCACCCGTAGCGGCCAGTGGCGACAATACCCCTGCCGGTGAGGTGCAGGAGACCAAGCCGGAACAGGTGGCTGAAACACTGAAAAATGCGCATAGTGTCATCATTACCCCGGGCTATGGCATGGCGGTGGCTCATGCTCAGAATGCTGTGGCCAGTATCACGGCTAAATTGCGCCAGCAGGGTGTGAATGTACGCTTTGGCATTCATCCGGTAGCTGGTCGATTGCCCGGACACATGAACGTACTGTTGGCTGAAGCCAAAGTACCCTATGATGTGGTACTGGAAATGGACGAAATCAATGATGATTTCAGCGATACCGACGTGGTATTGGTGATTGGAGCCAATGATACTGTTAATCCGGCAGCCGTTACCGATCCGGGCAGTCCCATTGCCGGTATGCCGGTATTACATGTCTGGGAAGCCAAAAATGTAATTGTTTTCAAGCGTTCTATGCAGTCTGGCTATGCAGGTGTTGATAACCCACTATTTTATGAAGAAAATGTCAAAATGTGTTTTGGTGATGCCAAAGCAACACTGGACGAAGTGGATAAGAATATCTAAGCAGTAGTTAAAAAAACAGTCTGGAAACTATCCAGACTGTTTTTTTTGCTAAAAAGATTATCCGTAGCGGCTACAGTACAATCACAGCTTTAGCAGCCAACATAACTACTATAATGCGCTAATACACCAAAAAATATCAGATAGTTAATTGAAAATCAGCGCTTGGGCAACACTACCGGGCAGAAATCTGCATCAGTCTGAATCAGCGGGCCACCAACGGCATCTACCGCAATGGGTATTGAAGCAAAGATCCCCGGAATCAGTGTTTTACCTTGCTCATCTTTTACTCCGCCTAATGTTTCAGCAATTGCTGATGGTTTACCGGGTAAATTCAGAATCAGACTGTTACCACGCAATACACCTACCTGACGTGACAGAATAGCTGTAGGCGTAAAGTGCAAACTAATCTGCCGCATCAGTTCACCAAAGCCGGGAATCACCCGGTCGGCCACGGCCAGTGTTGCTTCTGGTGTGACATCGCGCAGATAGGGGCCAGTGCCGCCCGTAGTCAGAATCAGTGGACACAACTCATCATCGGCCAGCCGAATCAGCGTTGATTCAATCAGTGCCTGCTCGTCTGGTATCAGCTGTTCAACCAGCTCCAATGGATTCAATACCGCTCGCTGCAACCATTTTTTTAATTCCGGCAAACCCTGATCAGCGTAGATACCGGTTGAGGCACGGTCACTAATGGAGACCAGACCGATTTTTAATAAAGGCAATGTGTTCATATTCAGAGTATACCCAGCAGCAAAAAGACAATTATTGTAATATAGACCTTTTAAGCTGTCAGTGAAGCAAGATGAATTCAGACGAGTTAACCCATTTTAATAGCCGTGGCGAAGCGCATATGGTAGACGTAGGCGCCAAGCCACACAGTAAACGCATCGCTGTTGCAAGCGGTATGATTAGTGTCAATGACAACGCTTATAGCAAAATACTTAGCGCAGACAGTAAAAAAGGCGATGTGCTTGGTGTAGCCCGAATTGCAGCCATACAGGCAGCTAAACAAACCAGTAATTTAATTCCGCTGTGTCACCCCATCGCCCTAACCAGAGTCAAAGTGGATTTTAGTCTTGATGACGAAAAGCGCACGATAAGTATCTGTGTACAAACCGAAAACACCGGTCAAACTGGCGTGGAAATGGAAGCCTTAACTGCAGCCAGCATCGGTTTGCTGACTATATACGATATGCTCAAGGCCGTAGATCGCAGTATGATCATTAGTGATATTTGTCTGCAACATAAAGAAGGTGGCCAGTCTGGCAGCTGGCAACGTCTGCCATAAAACAGTTATCAGCATTTGCAGCCAGTGAGTATCACTGGCTGTATTTGTTTTGTAATACGGATAATTTGTTGGAATTGAACCAATCTGCAACAGGACAAACCGTTTTTAGTCTTTCAAGTATTTTTCATAGCTGAAAGTATTATCTGTTTTAACTGATAAAACAGTATGTTGTATATTTATTAATTTAAATTAAAAAAAACAATATGTTATGTATTGGTTTTATCAGAATGAATCCAGATTGTTTATAATTCATTCATAAGAAATGGTTTTAGATAAATATTATATAAATGTACCTGTACCTAGAAATGTTTGTATAAACATTAAAACTAAAACTTAAGCCTAGATTACATAATATGTTGTTGGTATTGAGATAATATAAAATTTTAATAAAGATTAGTGAAATGCAACATGCAATTCTAGATTAATCTATATAGCCAAATTTAAGGTTTATTATATAAATTAAATTTCTATTAAAGAATAATAATAAAATACTGATATTAAAAGATATTGTTGAAAAGATTGAAAAATGGTCTTATGTAAATATTAAATAAGCGATGAAATATTAAAATCTAATTTTGAAGTTATTAATGTTTATTTTATGTAAAAATAACGATAAATTAACATATAATAGCTTGCAGTTTTCTCAGAAGACAAAATAAATCCAAGCAAGGATTGTAATGCAACAGGCTAAGTTGCAATTACCTGATTGTGTATGTAGTAATTTAGACGCAAATTAACTCATGTCCATGCATTTTCATGTACATGACGACATGGTATCATCAACGTTTGTCCGATCGAAAATACCAAAACAGGCGGGAGTAGTATAGTCCTAACATTTAATACTATACCTGTAAGTTTAAATAGAATCTTTAACTTAATTTTATAAAGTTAGCTTGGAATCTGTTTAATGTGTTGAATTGCTACTCCTAATATATATACATGTAAATTATATCGCAAAAGTTATATTTTGCAAGGTTTGATTTAATTTTATGCAGGTGAGTGTTGCATTTTATTAATCTTTAAGTTGTAAATGATTGTTTAATAATAAATTTTAAATCAAACCTTAGTTATTTTTATTTGAAGGTAATTCAAATATGGAAAATTTTAATGTTGGCTTTGCCTCAAGAATGCAAGAAGTAGTGGATATACTCGGCAGTGTTTCTGAGTTATCCAGAAGAGTAGAGGTAGCTTATCCGACAGCATCAAAATGGGTTAAAGAGGGAGCTGAACCCAGTACCACTAATCTGATCAAAATAGCTCGTGTTGCCCAAGTAGAAATAAAATGGCTGGCAACAGGTAGAGGACCAAAATTTGAACAGCAAGGCGTAAACGGGCTGACAGATTTTTATGCAGAACTGGCTAATCCGCTGATAAGAAATACCGTGATCGGTGAGGCCGAATGTGGTTATGGCAGTCATCTTCATACAGTCTGTGCCAGCGATTATGTATTTGTTCCGGTATACTTAACCGAGAATATGAATGATCTGGATGCTACAGAAAATAAAGCAATATGTACCACCGCTTTCAACCGCAACTGGCTGGAAAATTATCTGAATGTTGATCCGCAAAAACTCAGTACCCTGATTATTAAAGATGACAGCATGACCGGTGTACTCAACGATGGCGATCATGTGCTGATTAATCACGCTAAAAAAGCTGGTGGCGATGGCTTGTATGTATTACGGATCGGGAAGAATATTTTGGTGAAGCGCACTCAGCTAAAACCAAATAATCAACTTCTGGTAACATCAGCTAACAGTGTTTATGAACCATTTACTGTTGATTTAGCTAATACTGAACAGGATTTTGAAATTATAGGCAAAGTTGAATGGTTTGGTCGCAAAATCTGATTTGACCACTAGGTCTAAAGGAAAAACCATATCAATGGCTGAATGTATCGTCCTTACTGAATCTGAAACGACTAATCAAATTGAGATAGTGTCTGTTAAACAGCTTAATAGCAATCTTAATTATTATTCCTGAAACCGTATGGCTTGTAACGATAACTGAAAACGGGTATATGCACACAACTGCATGTTTATTTAAAGAGGCAGCTCAGACAAATGAGTGTTGATCAAGCCTATGGTTGTAATCGGCTACAAATAGAACTAATAGGCTAAGTGGCATATGAAGCATCGCTGATATAACTGATTTTCATATCCATCTGGAATTTACTGGAAATTAGGTTAATCCAGATACAGTGCGAGCCATTCAATCAGTATCGGATAACCTAAATCGATTGCTCTAGCGCAACTGACTGTCCTTACTGCCACGCCGGTTGTATAAACTGAATGTTTTCTGCCTTTCCTTATCGCGTTCTGTCTGGCAGCTAACACAAAACCGTACACCTTGAATTGCCTGCCGGCGTGCCAATGGAATTTCCTCTCCACATTCTTCACAGAATTCTGCACTTTCAGCCGCCAGATCCATTTGCTGGCGTACATGATTAAGGGCATCTGCAATCGTACTCTCTATCTGTTGATTCACAGCATCATCTGAAGCCCATCCACTAGCCATAATAAATTCCTTTAAATATCAGGATATTGAAATGGGGGTGTTCATTTGATTTTCAATATGCTGCTAATTAACATCATTATTGTAAGCGTGGATAGCTAAATCAGAGGATTGTCGCTGTCATCCAGACAATGGCCTCAGATAAATAAAATGCTGGCAGCAAAACGACTATTATTATGGCTGAAAACAATGGTGATATGTATATCAGCGCAGTTGTTAAAATGCTGTGTATAAATTGTATTAAATAGTCTCTTGTATGCCATGTGTAGCATCATATGTGTCTAGGCTGCCTGCTGTTTACTTTGTAGCGAAACTGTATTTGTTAACTATTCAATCTATATGATTACAGGGCAGGCTTATAAGACAAATCATTCTCTAGTGGAAAAATAATCATTCAGACTCACAATCTTATAATTATTGCTGAGCTTTTCACTAGCCAGTTTACAGTAACAAACAGTTAATATTGTGTATTTGGCTAATATTGATTATTTGCCACTACAAATTAAATTAACCTATCTAAATCATAAATTTATTTACTTATAACTGGATTGCATTATGCGCTATCGTTTTATAGACTAATTTTGATTTATCTTGTTAAATCAAAATATTGTTAAAAAGGATGCGAATCATGGATGCACTTAAATTTAAGGAATGTGTAGAAGCATGTAATTGTTGTATAGCCTTGTGTCAGTATTGCTCAACAGCCTGTCTGCAAGAAGATGATGTCAAAATGATGGCTAAATGCATCAGTCTGGATCTGCAATGTGCTGAAATGTGTGCACTTGCAGTTAATTTTATGTGTAAGAACAGTGATTTTGTCGTACAGGTATGTCAGCTATGTGCACAGGTGTGCCGTGCTTGTGCGCAGGAATGTGGCCGCTTTGATATGGATCACTGCCAGCGCTGCGCTGAAGCCTGCAATGCCTGTGCAGATAAATGCATGGCGATGGCTGCCTGATATCACAAAGTTTTTCAGGCCATTATCAAAGATAATGGCCTGTTAGTATCTGCTATATCAAATTGTTGCTGGGAAATAAATCAACTGAAAGGTTTTTAGGTTAAAGTTGATTAGTGGCGGTGTCTATGTATGGATAAAACAAGCATACAAGGCTAGCCGGATTAATGACTGGTCTTGTGACAACAATTTCTTGCTATGCTTACTTCAGGCCAAGTACATCCTGCATATCAAATAGCCCTTGCTGATGCTGGCGCAGCCATACTGCTGCACGGACAGCTCCATTGGCAAAAGTGGCACGGCTGGAAGCTTTATGACTGATTTCCACACGTTCGCCGTCTGTAGCAAACAGGGCAGTGTGGTCGCCAACAATATCACCAGCACGAATGGTGGCAAAGCCGATGGTTTGCGGGTCGCGCGCGCCGGTGTGGCCTTCGCGGCCATAAACCGCACAGGTTTTCAGGTCACGGCCAAGGGCATCGGCAATGACTTCACCCATGCGCAATGCAGTGCCGGAAGGGGCATCTACTTTGTGACGGTGATGCGCTTCAATGATTTCAATATCATAGCCCTCATTTAACACGCGAGCTGCGGTATTAAGCAAGGCAAAGGTCAGGTTTACACCCACGCTGAAATTGGGCGCAAATACAATAGCTGTTTTCTGCGCTGCCTCGGCTATGCGTTGTTTACCTGCGTCATCAAAACCGGTAGTGCCGATAACGTCTTTAACACCAAGACGTTCGCAAATAGCCAGATTACTAAGTGTGGATTCCGGTTTGCTGAAATCAATCAGTACATCGGTATTGTCCAGTACTTTTTCGGGGTCGTGACAAATGCTCACGCCAAGTTCCAGTCCGATAGCAAAACCGGCATCCATACCGATAGCCGGTGAGGCTTTGTGTGTCAGTGCACCACTTAATACACAATCTTGCCGCTGGCTGATACTTTGAATCAGTGCTCTGCCCATGCGGCCATTGGCACCGGCAACAGCTACTCTCAAGCGGAATGCAGACATATGATTACTCCGTTTTTTCAGGCACAGCAGTAGATACTGGCTGTGGTTGGGCAGTGATGGCATCCCCTTCGGCATGAATCAGCTTGCCATTAGCATCAAAGTAAAGTGTCAGTTTTCTTTCTTCCTGAATTTGGCTGGCGCGGGAAATCACAAACAGATAATCCCAGCGATTGGCATGAAACGGATCGCGCAGTAATGGTGTGCCAAGCAGCATTTGTACCTGCTCACGGCTCATGCCGGGCTGCAATGAGTTCACTACCTTCTGATCAAGTTCATTTCCCTGAATAATTTTCAGTTTGTACGACGGAATTTGTGCCAGTTTGGCTGTAGAGCAGGCACTCAGGCCAAGAACAGCCACTGCCAGCAGGCAGTATATTTTTTTCATGCTGATACCTCGGAGCCGGGACGAAACAGTTAGCAATGGCGATGGCGACATTGTATGACACCCAGTGGGCAATTGCTTTAAAAGTGCGTATTATAGCGAGTATTATCAGATCGTGGTGAAATAAGCGTCATGAATAACAATGTAGCTCAATTGAAAGATAACGGTTTAAAGGTGACTGGCCCCAGACTGAAGATTCTGGAGCTATTTGAAGCTCAGCCTGAATTGCACATGAGTGCAGAAGATGTGTACCGCCGCTTGCTGGATGAGGGCGTGGAAATCGGTGTGGCTACCATTTACCGGGTGCTTACTCAGTTTGAACAGGCTAATATTCTGCTGCGCCATCATTTTGAAACTGGCAAGGCGGTATACGAACTGAATCGCGGCGGCCATCATGACCACTTAGTGTGTATTAAATGCGGTAAAGTAACTGAGTTTTGCAGTGAAGAGATTGAACAGCTGCAAAAGAAAATTGCCGACGATAACGGCTACCGCATTGTTGACCATGCATTGTATATGTATGGTGTGTGTAGTGAATGTCAGCCACTTGATAATAAATATCTGTAAGTAACGGGCAGGAAATATAGGCATGAGCGAGCCTGAATACCCGTCATGTATTCCGGTGCTAGACAGTGAAAGTCTGGATTTCCCTGATATTGTAGCTGCACAACGTCAGCGTGACGGGCTGGTAGCCATTGGTGGCGATTTAAATCCGGCACGAATACTGGCTGCGTACCGGCAAGGTATTTTTCCATGGTATGCGCCTGATGAACCAATCATGTGGTGGGCATTTGCACAGCGGATGGTGCTATTTCCAACCGAATTGAAAATCAGCCGTTCACTGGCGAAAAATCTGCGCAATAAACCCTACGCGGTAACGATGAATTTTGCTTTCAGGCAGGTGATTGCCAATTGTGCGCAAACGCCACGTAATGGCCAGAACGGCACTTGGCTGGTGCCGCAAATGCAGCAGGCGTATTACGCACTGCACCAACAGCATCATGCATGTTCGTTTGAATGCTGGTATCAGAATGCAGACGGGCAGGTCTTTCTGGCCGGTGGTTTGTATGGCGTGCTGCTCGGGCAGATATTTTATGGAGAATCCATGTTTGCCCATGCTAGCGATGCTTCTAAAATTGCTTTTGTACATGCAGTACGTTATTTGCAGCAGCAAGGTGTGCCGCTGATTGACTGTCAGGTGTATACCAGTCATTTGGCCAGTTTTGGTGCACGGGAAATTCCATTTACTGATTTTATTGCCTGTCTGCGTCAGTTTAATGCACAGCCACTACCACAGCCGGTTAAACCACAGATACTGGCCGACAATGGTGTCGTCCCCTTATCCGGCAACAACTTTGACCTGATTCAATGATTATAGGAATACTTTATGTCTTTACAACAAGTAATTGAAACTGCTTTTGAAAATCGTGCCGAAATTACCCCGGCTTCTGTTACTGCGGAAGTAAAAGAAGCAGTAGCAGAAACTTTGCAACAACTGGATAGTGGTCGCCTGCGCGTGGCTGAAAAACAGGGCAATCAATGGCAGGTAAATGAATGGGCGAAAAAAGCAGTGTTACTGTCATTCCGTATCAGTGACAATGTGGTTGCCGATGATGCTGTAAACCGCTATTTTGACAAAGTGCCCACCAAATTTGCTGGCTGGGGCGCGGCAGATTTTCAACAAGCCGGTTTTCGTGCTGTGCCGGGTGCGGTAGTACGTGCCGGCAGCCATATCGGTAAGAACGTGGTGCTGATGCCTTCATTTGTAAACATTGGTGCGTTTGTTGATGAAGGCACCATGGTAGATACATGGGCAACTGTAGGTTCCTGTGCTCAGATTGGCAAACATGTTCACCTCAGTGGCGGCGTGGGAATTGGTGGCGTACTGGAACCTTTGCAAGCTTCCCCCACCATTATTGAAGACAACTGTTTTATCGGTGCCCGTTCTGAAATCGTTGAAGGGGTAGTTGTCGAAGAGGGCAGTGTGATTTCTATGGGTGTTTTTATTAGCCAGTCCACTAAAATCTATGATCGCGAAAGCGGTGAAATTACTTATGGTCGCGTGCCTGCCGGTTCTGTGGTCGTGTCTGGCAGCCTGCCGGCCAAAGACGGCAGCCATAGCCTGTACTGTGCTGTGATTGTGAAAAAAGTGGATGCCAAAACCCGCGCCAAAACCAGCGTGAATGAATTATTGCGTGGTGTTTAATTTTCAATCTGTTTACAGTAAACAAAAGCCTGTTACTGGTCGTAACAGGCTTTTGTTTTCGAATGCGACAGATTACATATCTGCCACCATTCATCATATTTTTTATCAACTTAAAACCGATTGCGTATAGACTGATTGATTTTATTGGCCATCAGCGTGGCCGCAGTCAACAACGCACCTACCAGTATTTTATTACGCCAGCGTTTTGGTTTACTGGCCAGCTTCAGTGCCAAACCACCGGCCGGAATTTTGTCCACGATATTCAATGAACGCTGCCACAGGTTTGACTTGGTAGGATTGTGACCATTTTTAAGTTGTTCAGCTAGTAATTTTAATCGTGCACCTTGTGCCTGTAGGTCTAGCAGTTCGCGTTGCTGGGCTATATTCAGCTTACTGAATTTACTCATATTCAATGTTCTCCATTACCTTTGGTATCACTGGTATGTTTGAGATAATTGATGTCTTCATTCATGGCGGCCAGTGTTTCAGTCATAAACTGACTTTGTTTGCGTAGTAACTTAATAATCGCAATAGACATAAGCAGGATTAACAGCAGAAACAATATGGCGATGCCAAAAAACACCCATATTTTGGCCTGTGGTGTGAGCAGGGTATTCAGACCGAACAACAGACTGATAAAACCCAGAAAAAACATTAATCCGGCCAGCATGATAAGCACCAGCAAAGTAATAATACTTTGTAGCTGGGCAATGGCATCCAGACGCAGCATACGTACACGAATCCATAATAACTCACTACCGTATGTCAGCCAGATTTTCAGCTTGCGTAAATCGCGGCCAAGATTACCTAAACTCATGCAATGGTATCCGTTAAAGAGTGAATCATATTCAGGCAAGCGGTATAGTTACCAGATTGCCTGAATGCAGCCTGTATAGGCAGGTTTAGCGCTTACAGCGTCCGAGCATAATGCCGGCAATCAAACCAGCCGCAGCAGCAATACCCATGGCGTAATAGGGTTGTTCACGTACCAGCTCATCTGTGCGTTCGGCTGTAGCACGGGCTTTATCGGCCAGCGTGCTTTCCAGATCGCTCAGTTTGGATTTGGTATTACCTAATTTCTTGCGCAGCTGATCTTTCAGCTCCTTGGCCTGATCTGAACCATTATCACTGGCGTTTTCATATAAATCTTCAACTTCATCCAGCACTGAACGTACTTCTTTCATTAAATCTTTTTTTTGGGAATCAAAATCAGCCATAACAATTCTCCTAATAAGTGGCGTGAAAATATCGACAACATCAAAGTCAGCAGCTAACTTAACCTCAGTCGTGCAGCAAACAGACTGCCAGTTTAGGTGCAATATCGGTTAAAATAATTATTGGCTGCTAACATCTGTTACACAAAGACTACCTTAGCACAAGGATATGTTTTTGCACAGATATTGAACTATTAGCAATTAACCGTTTTGATGGGAATGGATAATGAGTGAGCTGGCACTAAAGAAAATATATTCGGGTAAAGTACGCGATCTGTATGCAATTGACGAGCAGCGCATGCTGATGGTAGCCACTGATCGCTTATCAGCTTTTGATGTAATTTTACCTGAACCTATAACAGGAAAAGGTGAAATTCTTACCCAGATATCCAACTTCTGGTTTAAAAAACTGCAACATATCATGCCTAACCATTTTACTGGCGAAACAGTATACGATGTGCTTCCAAGCCAGCAGGCAGATAAAATTGCCAAACGCGCGGTAGTAGTGAAGAAATTGACACCACTGAAAATCGAAGCCATCGTCCGCGGTTATCTCTCTGGCAGTGGCTGGCGTGATTATCAGTCTACAGGTGCTGTCTGTGGGATTCAGTTACCGGCCGGTCTGCGTGAAGCCGAGCAGTTGCCGGAAGTGATTTTTACCCCGTCCAGCAAAGCTGCCGTGGGTGACCATGATGAAAACATCAGTCTGGCACAATGCACCGCACTGCTGGGAGAAGAACTCACCAGACAGGTAAGCGCCAAAGCCATTGAGCTGTATACCGAAGCGTCTACTTATGCCCGCAGTAAAGGCATCATTATTGCTGATACCAAATTCGAATTCGGCTTGGATGAGAATGGTACTTTAACCTTAATGGATGAAGTGCTTACTCCGGATTCCAGTCGTTTCTGGTCAGTAGATAACTATCAGGTTGGTATCAATCCACCTTCATTTGACAAACAGTTTATCCGAGACTGGCTGGTGGCATCCGGCTGGAACAAACAACCGCCAGCACCGCAAGTACCGGCCGATATTATTGCCAGAACACTGGCTAAATATCAGGAGGCACTACATTTACTTGCAGGCGTGTCATCTTAGTCAGGACAGCAGGCAGATTGTTCAGTTACAACTGCTCTAAACTTTAATACCTATCTGAAATTAAACTTTTAGAAGCCATTGGTGCGAGTAAGCATCAATAAAGGCAAAGATTATTAACTAATCTATCAATTCTGAATTTATGATTTCATTATTGATCTTCTTCTAAGAAATGACACCTTAACCAGACTGGCATTATCAATATACCGGGCATACTTTATTATTAATCCTGAATTGATAGCACAAATTATGCTTTAGCAATAAGTATCTGTTTGAAACCATACCAGTGCTAACCGGCTTCGCGCCGGTATTCTTTTATCTGCATTCAGGCAGATTGAATCCATTGACATTTACTAAATACAGACCATTTCTTAAAGAAAAAGTAATGAATATATCTGTAACAGAAGAATTATTGTTATAACGGCGCACTGTACAAAATTTCAAAGACCAGCCATTCACAACCGAGCAATATACACGCCTGATGGAAGTTGCGCGCAACGCAGCTACATCACATTTCTTACCGCAATGTTCTATCATCCGTGTTACAGATTTACAATTACGTGAACAGATTCGCGGCATCTGTCATCAGCAATATATAGGAACGAAAAGTAATTTGCAGGTTTTTGTGGTTGATTTATATCGTAACCATCGTATCTGCAACCAGCTTGGCTTGGCATCAGCACCGATATTTTTATTCAGGGCGTGCAAGAAGCGATAATTGCCACACAAAGCGTAGTAATTGCTGCCGAAAGCATGGAATTGGTTGTGTATACCTGAGCAGTATTCAAAACGATATCCGTCCGCTTATCCAGATACTAAAACTGCCCAAACTGACTTTTCCTCTGGTGGCCATGCAGATAGGCATTCCTGCTCAGATGCCTGAACGTAAACTCCGCCTGCCACTGGTAACGTGTTCATTTGAATATCATTATCAGAATCTATTTGCTGTGGCCGATTTTGCTGAATACGATAAGTTTGTGCAAACTTATTACGGCGTACGCGACAGCAACCAGCATATTGATTCATTTACCACCCAAATAGCCAGTAATTTATCAAATACACATTACAAACGTGGCAATATATTAGACATCATTCACAAGCAGGATTTTTGTGCTCTTTAAATAAAACATAAATCCTGCCATACATATATAATATGCCTCAACAGGCCTCACTATTCGTACTGTTAAATTTAAGCTGCTCAGAACAGTGAGACTGTTTTTGCCAGTGGCTCCCTGCATGACAGCACTGGCTTATTTACCTCCAATATTAGCTTGAGTAGCAGGTTACTGATATTCTGCTGACTAAAGCTAATGAGGATAAACAGACGTAGCTGGGCGCATATTCGATTACCAGACAGGCACCAGCAACACCATATTATCTGATGATGGAAACCACCATGCCACAACATCCTTATCGCCGTTTACGACCTGCCCGCCATGAATTACCGGAAGTGGGCATATCCGAATCAGGTAATATCCGTTCCTTGCATCTGGGTACCCCTACCATCCAAAGCTCAATGAATGTAGATAATCCGGCCGAGCTGGTTCTATCATACAGCCGTGCCATGATGGCTTGGCTGCTGTTTGCCGATGATATGCCACAACATATTACCCAGATCGGGTTGGGCGGTGGTTCATTTGCGCGCTGGATTGATGCCTATCTGCCTGATACCCGCCAAACTGCTGTTGATATCAATCCGCAGGTCATCAGCATTGCGCGCAGCATGTTTGAATTGCCGTTTGAAGGTGAAAAATTCGAAATTATCGAAGACGACGGTGCCGAATACATCAAAGTATTACGCGGCAATACCGACATCATTCTGGTAGATGGCTTTGATGGTGAGCAGATTATAGACAGTCTGGTAGCTGAACCATTTTTTGCTGATTGCCGTCAGGCACTCAGTGAACAAGGCATTTTTGTCACCAACTGGTGGCAGGGTGACAAACGTTTTCAAACCTTTGTACGCCGCCTGCGCGAAGTATTTGACAACCAAGTGCTGATGGTGCCAGCAGAAACTCATGGCAATATTGCCGTACTGGCCTTTCAGCAGCAGCCAACACTGCGCGACTGGGATAAGCTGAAAAAACGTGCCGGGCAACGCGCCAGCCAGTTTAATCTGGACTTACCCGCCATGCTGGCTGCCATAAAAGCTCAGCAGGTACACAGCAATCGTCCACTGTCATTTAATGATTAAATAACCTCACGCTGGCGCGGCAACTCGCCCTGTCAGCGTAAACAGGCAGAAAGAATAAAGGAAAACCCGTGAGTTATTATGCCAAACATCTGTTTGTCTGCACCAATCGCCGTGATAACCCTTGCCGCCAGAGCTGTGGTGACAATAACGTTGGTGCCGATGCAGTCGATTACCTCAAAGGCCATGCCAAAGCAATGGGACTGATGGGCGTAGGTAAACTGCGCATCAGCAGTGCCGGCTGCCTCGGACGCTGTGATGAAGGGCCAGTTATGGTACTGTATCCGCAAGGGCGCTGGTATACCTATGTAGACGAAAGTGATTTACAGGAAATTCTTGATGAAGAACTGGCTAATGACCGTGTCGTTACCCGTTTATTAATGGATAAACCCGAAAGTAGTGAGTAAACCCGATGCTAAAGCAACAACCCAACATCTGGATTAACGGGCCGGCAGGACGGCTGGAAACCATATATTTACCGGCACAGGGCACCGCCCGTGGTGTGGCCGTGATTAATCATCCTAACCCATTACAGGGCGGACTGAATACCAACAAAGTCGTACAGACTGCTGCCAAAGCGCTGACCACTCTGGGCTTTCACTGTTATCTGCCCAATCTGCGCGGTGTGGGCAACAGCGACGGCGAGCATGATTATGGTCGCGGTGAAGTAGCAGACTGCCTTGCTGTAGTTGATTTTGCCCGTTCCCAGCATCCAGAAGTGAACAAACTGGTGTTGTCCGGCTTTTCCTTTGGCGGCTATGTTGCCTTATTCAGCGCCTTAACTGCCCGTCCGGATGCCTTACTGCTGATGGGGCCGGCAATTGGCATGTATCCTGTTGATGCGCCCAATGCCTACAATCCAGCCACTACCTTGCTGATTCATGGTGAAAAAGACGAAGTTGTACCATTGCAAAACAGCATGAACTGGGCAGAGGCGCAGGATTTACCTGTACTGGTTGTGCCCGGCTCCGGCCATTTTTTTCATGGCAAACTGATTTTGCTGCGCCAGTGGATTGAGCGGCTGTTTCCAGCGTTACTGGCTAAATAATAAAAAATATTCCTACCCTGAATGCTTAATTAAAATATAAGTAATTAAATATCAATGTATTTATTTTACAAGAGTTGTTCAGGGTGAATCAGAATTTACCTGCTCAGAATCTTATATTGGCAAGCATACCTATGAAACAATATAGCCAACAGCTAAAAATAGGCTCGCCAATATAAAACTAGAAAAGCGTACTATCAGTTGATTTCAAAATGTGCAGAACACACCCATTGCTGATTTAAAATCACATCTGCACAAAATTGACGATTAGACAGATAAACGGCTATTCAGGATTTTATGCATTAGCGTTACCAATAGCGTCAACTATATCATATATATATATCTTTTCTCGTTCAAAATCATGTTCCTTAACACCAAAAACCGATGTGTGGGCGATCATACCTTCAAGTATTAACATAATCAGGCAAGCCGCCTGCTCAGATGCTGCGGTTGCACCCAGCCATTGAGCAATAGAAGCCTGCATCCATTGTTTGTGTTCTCTAACAATAGAGCATATTTCTTCACTCCTATTGCCATATTCAGCCTGAGCACGCACAAACATGCAACCGCGATAGTCGTCATCATTAAACCACCTGATATGCCATGAAATAAGCGCATTAATTTTATCTTTTTTCTCCGAAAATACCGCAATCACATCTGTAAGTGACTTTTTAAAAAAAGCATTCCTCCTAAGTAATACTTTACTCACCAGCCCATTTTTGTCACCGAAATATTTATATAAGGTTCGTTTTGATACTCCTGCATGTTCTGCAACTAGTTCCAGACTAACAGCGCAGTAACCAAATTCATTAAATAGTGATTCAGCAGCAGTAAGTATCTTATCAATAATTTCAGATTTCATTATTTTTACTTTTTAGCATATTTTTTAATTTTATCACAATAATACTATTTTGGTTAATTATAAATATTATTTGAACAATAATGTTTACTTATTTATTACAGGAGGAATTCATGTTAGCAAAAATTAAAGGGGGAGAGGCCATGCAGCCCAGACCTAATGCAGTAGCGATATTGAGAGGTTTTACTGGTGGTACTTTGGGAATTTTCGTGTTACTCCTGATAACTTACTGGAGCGGTACTTTAGCAATCATGGCTCCATTTGGTGCAACATGTGTATTATTATTTGCCGTACCTAAAGCACCATTAGCCCAGCCAAGAAGTGTTATCGGCGGGCATTTTATCTCCGCTTTAGTAGGGATTTTGTTCATCAATTTATTTGGTAATGGAGTACTATCCATAGCATTAGCGGTTGGCATAGCCATTGCTTTAATGCAATTTTTACGTGTAGTCCATGCCCCAGCGGGTGCTAATCCCATTCTTATCATGATGTCAGGAATCACTGATTATTCATTCTTGATAACACCCGTACTAATAGGTTCAGTTCTGTTGGTTCTTGTCGCATTAATAGTCAATAATATCGGAGCTGGAACCCATTGACCTTGTTATTGGTTGGGTTATCGTTCAGGTATGGATAACAAACATATAAATTAAAAGGGCATTAGCCTGCCTGTATGATTTGGCCAAATGGTTAATAATTCTCAGTACTTAAATACTTCATCAGGTACTAACTAATATCACGCCAATGCAATAGGCAACCCCGAAACAGACTGCTTAATTTTCTGGATAAATTTTGTACTAGATATAAGGTATTTAGATTAAAATTTTATCATTGTACTTTATTCAGTTAATAAAAAAAGGCATAACCATGATTATGCCTTTTTTAATTTGTACCTTACAAATAAGCTTGGAAGCGATGAGACTTCCATCTTGCAAACAGGTTCTATACCCGCACAATAAGAAATACCGCTTTTTTCTAGAGCAGGGCAAACAGTCTGTGACTTGTGTACTGCTAACCATGAAAGTAGCTGCGGCTATAATTAATAGCCATTTTTCTTCACTTTCCCTGTTATTTTAATTGATAATTAAAGTTATTATCGATAAAATAGAATACAGAGATCCTTGTTAATATTATGTTTTTATACAAATATAGCTTATTGATACATTATCTTTTGTGTAGTAAGCTTTTTATTTTGTCTAAATACAGCACTTGTTGGATAAAGCCTATAACAATACTGGCTAAATAATAATAAGAATAAGTGATTTGGCTTAAGATTAATCAACAAAAAAGTTGTTGTAAATAATTATGTACTCTAGTTAGCATATTAAGCATCTGAATATTAAATTAGAAGATAAATATGAAAATTTTGAGAGAAGATTGTCTGCGTGAAATTTTACTACAAAGTTATAATAAAAAAATTACTATTGTTTGTGCTTTTATAAGTGGAATTGAATCTGATATAAAATAATTACTTGCCCAACATAATCAGGTTAAACTTATTATGGGTACGATCAATGCCTTTTCTTCTATTGATTTGATAGATTTTTGCATTGAAGAGGCTGAGGAGAATAATAATTTTAAATTTTATATTGATTTCAGATATGACGATAGCGTTCATTGGAAGCTTTATATGATAAAGCCAGATATTACTGTTATAGGGAGCGTCAATTTTACTCAAAAAGGGCTGAAATTTATTCAAGATATGTGCCTTTACATAAAGAATAAAGAGTTGTATTTAGACTATTTAAAAGAAAGTGCTGAAGTGAAAGCTTTAGATAAAGTATTCGATTGTAAGAATGAAAATTTTAATAATGAACTAAAAAATATAGAAAAAACATTCAAAATCCAGAATTTGGTTAAATTCAAATTGTATAGATTCAAGTTTGGAAGATTATTTAAAAAAAGAAATTCCATCTGAATTGACAATTTTAATTTGGGATAGTTATATGGATGAGGAGGCGATGAAATATATTGAAGCGAAAGTTGGAAAAGAAAATTCTTGTGAGCAACTGAATTTTGATAAGCATGAATGTTTTAAGATTAAGCGTAAGTATGAAAAAGACTATAGAGAAAATGAGATTATTTTATGTATGAATGAAGGAATAAAATCAAGTTTTTGTTGCCAGAAAATTGTCGTCGATAAATCAAAAGGTAATTTTTATCTTATTGATTTTTTAAAAAAATATATCTGGAGAAGCATTCGAATTAACCAAAGAAATTAAAAGTAGAATTAAGGGAAAAGCTCTAAAATGGCGCAAAGATAGCACAGATAAAGTTAAATTAAGCTTTGAAGATTTAAATGAATTATTACAGAATCAATGATTTAAATTTTTAGTGTCATGTGTTTGGGTTATCTATTATGATGGTTGTAAAAAATTATTTATTCTTTAATATTGTATCGTTGTTTGCACAGGAATGATTAGTTTGTTTAGGCACCATTCTGATTTATCTGAATCATTTAATAATCCTTGAAGTCTTAATAAAGAAGTAAGATTTTATATAACTTGTCTATGGAAAAGCTTCCTAAGGAGAGTAGTTTTGCTTGCGACAGACGAAAGTGCTTTTCACTACAAAGTTAATTAGTTATCAGTATTACCTGACCAGATTAATCTGATAAAAGCCCAGAAATTTGCGGAAGCTGATACTGGGCTTTTGTTTTATATTCTGTAGATGTAATTTTTTATGCTATTTGCGTCTGATGTTCATCACCCTGACGTGTACGAATGGTGCCAATCTGGTAAACAGTTTCGCCCTGCTGCTGTAGAAAGTGCTGTACTGCAACAGCGTCTGCGGCATCTACAATCACTACCATGCCGATACCGCAGTTAAAGGTACGATACATTTCCTGTATATCTACTTGTCCGGCCTGTTGCAGCCACTGGAAAAGTTTTGGCAGTGGCCAAGACTGTGCGTCTATTGCGGCAACGGTGTTGTCTGGCAGGATACGGGGAACGTTTTCGCTGATGCCCCCACCGGTAATGTGTGCCATACCCTTGATGGTAAACTGTTTTAATGCAGCCAGAACGGGCTTAACGTATAAACGGGTAGGGGCGATGATAGCCTGTCGCAGGGTTTTGCCATTTTCGAATTCTGCGTCCAGTTCTGGTTGGGCACGCTCAATAATTTTGCGCACTAATGAATAGCCGTTGGAATGAATACCATTAGAGGCCAATCCCAGTACAATATCACCGGCTACAATACTGCGTCCGTTGATGACCTGTTCTTTTTCAACTACGCCTACGGCAAAGCCGGCCAGATCATATTCGCCATCTGGGTACATGCCGGGCATTTCGGCGGTTTCACCGCCAATCAGGGCGCATCCTGATTGTTCACAACCGGCAGCAATGCCTTTAATCACTGTTGCTGCACATTCAACATCCAGTTTGCCACAGGCAAAGTAGTCCAGAAAAAACAGTGGTTCCGCTCCCTGTACCAGAATGTCATTGACGCTCATGGCCACCAGATCGATGCCGACGGTATCGTGCTGATCCCATTCAAAAGCCAGTTTTAGTTTGGTGCCTACGCCATCAGTACCGGATACCAGTACTGGCTGGCGGTATTTCTGGCTGATTTCGACCAGTGCGCCAAAGCCGCCCAGATCGCCTAATACTTCGGGGCGCATGGTGCGTTTAGCAAATGGCTTAATCTTTTCGACCAGCGAATCGCCAGCGTTAATATCAACACCGGCATCACGATAACTCAGGGACTGGCTCATTAGTGTGCTTCCTTTGGACAAGAACAAAGCTGATTGAGATGAAGTAGACAAAAACTGGGTAATTTTAACATTTTTCAGCTTTTTACGGTGCTGAAATTGGTAAGGTTTATTGCGGGTATATTCTGGCTGATATTTTTCGGGCAACTTTAAGCAGGATAAACCTCAGATAAGGAAGGGAGATAAGCTATGGCGAGTATTTGGTTTAAATTTCCAGATATTGATGGTTTGTTATCTGCTTTGATATGCTGGTAGCAGACAGGGATTCTAGGTGGTTTAGTGCAGCAATCAAAGAAAAAAGGCCGAATTAATGAATTCGGCCTCAGGATTAGTCTGCCATAGGCAGCTAATGTATGGTGTATGCTGCTTAGGCTTTGCGAGCCGGCAGTTTTTCACGAATACGGGCAGCTTTACCGGTTAAGCCACGCAGGTAATACAGTTTGGCACGGCGTACATCACCACGGCGTTTAACTTCGATTTTTTCAACGGCTGGAGAGTATAACTGGAATGTACGTTCCACACCTTCACCGCTGGAAATCTTACGTACGATGAAGTTGCTGTTCAGGCCACGGTTGCGACGGGCGATTACAATGCCTTCGTAGGCTTGTAAACGGGTACGGCTACCTTCGGTAACGCGTACAGATACAACCACGGTATCACCAGGCGCAAATGCCGGGATTTCTTTATTCAGACGAGCGATTTCTTCCTGCTCTAATTGTTGAATCAAGTTCATGTTAAGCTTCCTATTATAATGGGATGTCCCGTTCCTCTTGTCTGATATGCTGCAAGAGTCTGGATTCCTCTGGGGTTAATCCACGATCGGCCAGTAAATCCGGACGACGTGTCAGTGTGCGCCTGAGCGCCTGAGTTAATCGCCATTGAGCGATTAAAGCATGATTACCGCTACGTAAAACGTCGGGAACTGTCTGTTGACGAAATTCTACCGGACGGGTGTAATGCGGGCAATCAAGTAAACCATTGGCAAATGAGTCTTCTACTGCTGAGCGTGCATCACCAAGTGTGCCGGGTAGCAGGCGGATTACTGCGTCCATTAACATCATGGCCGGTAATTCTCCACCGGAAACCACAAAGTCGCCAATACTGATTTCGGTTACTTCGTTGCTGGTGAGAATACGTTCATCAATACCCTCGTAACGACCACACAGTACAATCAGCGCCGGTTCTCTGGCCAGACTGGCTGCCTGCATATGATTCAGCGGTTTGCCCTGAGGGCTCATGTAAATCAGTCGTCCCTGCGGGCTGCTTTGTCTGGCTGCATCTATGGCTGCCTGTAAGGGCGGAGCCATCATAATCATTCCGGGGCCACCGCCAAACGGACGGTCATCAATATAGCCCTGTGGATTATCAGCAAACTGCCGCGGGTTAATTGCTGCAAACTGCCAGATGCCCTGTTGTAAGGCACGTCCGGTTACGCCACTGTCGGTAAGGGCAGTAAACATTTCCGGAAACAGGGTGATGGCCTGAATGTGCATCAGTAGTCGCTGCCCCAGTCGACACAAATCTGCTGTTGTGGCAGGCTTACTTCGTCAATGTACTGGGCGACAAAGGGAATCAGTTTGCGGCCAAAGGCACCATCTACTACTAGCACGTCATGCGCACCGGTCTGCATTAATGAGCTGACAATACCCAGATTTTCCTGTGTACGGTTAATGACACTCAGGCCAATCAGGTCTGTCCAGTAATACTCATCATCATCAGTTTCGGCAAAGCTGGCACGGTCTATTTCGATAGTAAAGCCACGCAGTAATGCTGCGCTGTCACGATCGTTTATTCCATCAAACCTCACCTGTAATTCATCACCGCTGATTTTACTTTCGGCAATGTTTACAGTTTTGATCTGTCCATCTTTACTCAGCTGCCATTGTGGATAGTCGAGCAGGCTGTCGGTATATTCGGTATCGGAATGGACTTTCACCCAGCCCTTTACGCCAAATACGCCCTTAATGTAGCCCATTGCTACCCATTGTGGCTGTGTACTATTCATCTGCTTTACTGCTGAATCAGGCCGCAGCCTTTTGCTCTTTAACCAGTTTGGCAACAGCTTCGCTTAATTGCGCGCCCTGCCCAATCCAGTGGTTCAAACGGTCTGCGCTCAGACGTACGCGTTCCTGTTTTTCATTGGCAACAGGGTTGTAAAAGCCAACGCGTTCGATAAAGCGACCGTCGCGACGGTTGTGAGAGTCAGTTACGACGATGTTATAGAAAGGACGGTGTTTAGAACCACCGCGAGCCAAACGGATAACTACCATTGTGTATATTCCTTAGTGAAAAAATCGAAGTAATTTTCTTCTGCCAATATAACAGAAAATCGCCAATTTTAGCGGGTAATTCCCAATTTTGGCAAGCTGTTAATGCATATTGTTGCATATATCCTGCTGTAGATTTATTTATTGCCGGATACTTATTTTGCTGACATGTTGGCTGATGCTGTCTGGGTAAGTTGTTGCTGTATATGGTTAAAATGTAATGAAATTTGGTAATGTTAGCTGGATATGCTGAAGGTGATTCAGATGTTTTCTATAATTATTTTTTATGGAAATCATGTGTTTATATATTATTTGTTGATATGCGGTATCAGGTTTTTGTTATTTGGGGCTGCATAGCTTCATTTCTTCGCGTATCATAGCTGCGACATGTTTTTGCGGATATCTTAACAATGAAACAGATTTTTTTGGATTTTGAACAACCTATAGCCGAGCTGGTACAGAAAATTGACGAGCTGCGCTTTGTGCAGGATGAATCGGCTGTGGATATTTCCGAAGAAATCGCGCGCCTGAAAAAGAAAAGCGATGATTTAACCAAAAATCTTTTTGCCAAGCTGACACCAGTGCAGATTTCGCAGGTATCACGTCATGCGCAGCGTCCTTATACTTTAGACTATATTGATGCGCTGTGTACTGATTTTGAGGAGTTGCACGGTGATCGTGCATTTGCTGATGATGCTGCTATTGTAGGTGGTCTGGCGCGCTTTAATGGTGAAAGTGTTATGGTAATCGGCCATCAGAAAGGTCGTGATACCAAGGAAAAAATTCGCCGGAATTTTGGTATGCCTAAGCCAGAGGGTTATCGCAAGGCTTTGCGTTTGATGAAGCTGGCAGAAAAATTTCAGATTCCTTTGCTGACTTTTATTGATACACCGGGAGCTTATCCGGGTATCGGGGCAGAAGAGCGTGGCCAGTCTGAGGCAATTGGTCGTAATCTGTATGAGCTGGCGCGGCTGCGGGTACCGGTGATTTGTACGATAATTGGTGAAGGTGGCTCTGGCGGGGCATTGGCTATTGCTGTGGGCGATTATGTAAATATGTTGCAGTTTTCTACCTATTCTGTGATTTCGCCGGAAGGTTGTGCTTCGATTCTGTGGAAAACGGCTGAAAAAGCGCCGGAAGCTGCTCAGGCACTGGGTATTACGGCCAAACGCCTGTATGAGCTGAAGCTGATTGATACTGTGATTGAGGAACCATTGGGGGGCGCTCATCGTAATTATCCGGAAATTATGCAGCGAGTTAAATCTGTGCTTACCCGCCAGCTGCAAGAAGCTAAAGGTAAACAGTTGTCGACTTTATTGACGCGTCGCTTTGATCGCCTGATGAATTATGGTCAGTTCAGCGGTAAATAAATTTTGTATCCAATTATGTGACAGTATTGCGCAACAATGGTCAGCCACTATGGCTGGCCGTTGTATTTTGTCTGTCGGTCTTAGTGGCGGGCTGGATTCGGTAGTTCTGTTGCATGCTTTGACTCTTTTACGTCACCGTTTGCCGCTTGAGGTGTCTGCCATTCATGTACATCATGGATTAAGCCGGTATGCAGATGAATGGGCTGCTTTTTGTCAGCAGTTATGCGCATCTTGGTCGGTGCCGCTAAAGATAGTTAAGGTGGATGTGTGTGCTGTCGGTGAGGGACTTGAGGCTGCGGCTCGTAAAGTTCGGTATCAGGTTTATGCTGATAGTGAGGCGGATGCAGTGGTACTGGCACATCACCGGGATGATCAGATAGAAACCTTTTTTTTGGGGGCATTGCGTGGAGGTGGTTTACGTTCACTTTCGGCTATGCCAGCTGTGCGCAAATTAACTGAACGTACCGCTTTGTGGCGGCCATTGTTGCATTTTTCACGCCAGCAGTTACAGGCTTATGCTGATGAGATGCAGTTGGTGCATGTTGAGGATGACAGTAACAGTAATTGTGCTTATTTGCGCAACTGGCTACGTCTGGATGGTTTACCTCACTGGCGTGAGCATTTACCGAATCTGGATACGCAGATTGAAGCAGCAGTTGGGCGCTTACAGGATGAGCTAGCTTTGCTGGATGAGGTGGTCGAAGCTGACTGGGCAATGATTCATGCACAACAGCAGGGATTTCAGATACCTTTATGGCGTACTTTGAGTGGGGTACGGCGCCGGCAGCAGTTACGCTTGTTTGCACATAAAAACTGTCTGGGGATGTCAACAGCGGCTGCGCTGATAGAATTTGAACGACAGTTAATGGAAAGTAAAAATGGTGCACAATGGTCTTTGCCTCAGGCTTGTATAATCTATTATGATTCCAGATTGTGGATTGACAGACATGAGGTCAACAGGCAATGGCGCTGGTTTGGACAGTTGCCAGTAGCCTGCCGGCAGTTGGT
The DNA here is from genome assembly GCF_024103505.1 of Snodgrassella sp. Taxonomy (NCBI): domain Bacteria; kingdom Pseudomonadati; phylum Pseudomonadota; class Betaproteobacteria; order Neisseriales; family Neisseriaceae; genus Snodgrassella; species Snodgrassella sp. Next base: position 9,903 of record NZ_JAGGIJ010000008.1, on the reverse strand, counting down.
TGCTGCCCACTATTTGCAATGGAATCGGCATAGTTTTGGCTTGGCAGAAATTATTGCTGAGTGGACGGTGCGTCAAGTGCATGTTCAGGATACAATTGTTTTGCGAGGAGGAAGAAAAAAGGTTAAGAAATTATTACAGGAACGGAAAATTCCACCTTTTATGCGTGCTGTTTGGCCGGTCTTGTGTGATTCGAATAATCAGTGTGTTGCTGTTATTAATGTGGCTGTGGCAACTGATATTGGTGTGGTTAATGGCTGGATGCCGTTTATGGAGGATTTGCCTATCAGATTATAAATCAGAAAACTGATACTATATTTATCGCAGATTCAGCTGCTGATTAATGCAATAACGATAACTATTGATGCAATAACAATAATTAGAGGATACCAGTATGCATGATAACCGTACTCAACAGGTTGAAGAGCAGATGTTGGTGCGTAAGGCTCAGCAGGGTGATGCACAGATTTTTAGTTTACTTGTCAATAAATATCAACGTCGTTTAAACCATTTTCTGCATCGTTTTACTCATGATGAGCAAATAACGCTGGATTTAGTACAGGAAACGTTCCTCAAAGCTTATAAGGCGTTACCACAATTTCGTGCTGATAGTCAGTTTTATACGTGGTTATGCTGCATTGGAATGAATACAGCAAAATCTATGGCTGCTATTTCTGGGCGGGAACCTCAGATGATTACTGAGATTGTGGATGACGATGGCGAACAGATTGATGTTCTGGAATATCTGTCTGATTATCACACGCCGGAAGCGCAACTGCTTAATCGCGAATTGATTGATGCTGTGGATGAGGCCATTGATAATTTGCCTGTCAGTTTACGGCAGCCAATTATATTATCGGAAGTTAATGGTTTAACGTATGAGGAAATTGCTCATGTGATAGGTTGTCCGGTTGGTACTGTGCGCTCGCGTATTGCACGGGCTCGTGAAATTTTGTCGGTGCAAATTAAAACCAGATTTGAACGTGAATAGGAGATCAGTTTTGGCAATACTTCAGACAGTCCGGTATTTGTCTGTAGTGGGGCAGGAAAACTGAATCGGCTATAGATATGGCTTTAATTGGGTAAGTACTATGTGTATCTGACTATTTTGTGATGATGATATTAATGGTTATGGTGTGGTTGAGGCAGCAGTAGTTGGCGGTATGAAACCAGACATCAATCCTGAACGTGGATGTGAGCATCTGATATAGTAACGCTGGCAACAATCACTTTCAAAACCAATTTTGATACCGCATATATGCCTATCATCAGTCAAAGTCGCTTTTGCTCTGCTAAGCTCTAACTTTGTTACCGCCGTATATTCTTTCATAGTTCTTTCAAAGTATGGTTACTATTAATCTGCTAAACATAAAATAAGATTTAATATTTTTAATAAATATGTTGTTTAAGATTAATAACTTATGTTGTTTGGGCTGGTGTGATTTTGTTGTTTGCATATTTTGCTGATAATTGGATATGCGATATGAATTTTAAATGCAGAATTTTTATTGAACTATATGTATTAACTGCAATTTCTATACAAAAGAAGTTAGTCTATTTAGGGTGATAGGATAATACTTTTTATTACTGATTATATTATTGATAGTTTGGCTAAATTTGTACCATTTTATTGATACAATTTGCTATTCAGTGATTTTTTGATTTTATAATTCTCTATTATTATCATCATACCGAATTTCTGTTTCAGATAGGGTTATTTTAGCTAAATTATTATAAATTAATAAATAACGGATTCTTGTAGTGACCTTAGGTTTCGCCGGTAAACAAAAAATTGTTATAAAAGTAGTCATTACTTCGATTTTTTAGTTGATTAAATTCTATTCAGACTATTGTGTTTTTTTATGTTTTAAGTAAGCTGATGTTTTAAATCATCTGGTAAAAATACCTGAAAATAATCAATTCTATTATCGCTATTTTATTCTATGTCAATTAAAGCAAATGCTTGTGGCCGATATTGCTGTTTTTCGCATGAGTAAATTTGTTTGGTATGCTGGTTCTGCTTGATAATTCAATATTTAAAAAAGCAATTGAGCTAATCCGGCAATGGTTGCAAGTTCAATCAATGGTATCAGCGCATTAGGCTAAGACATCGGTTTGTAAAAAACGCTGAGCTAAATAGAGACTTATCTGAGTAAATTCCTGTGTATCGATCGCGGGAGAAATCATCAATCTTGGTAAATATTTTCTGCGCTGTTCCTTGATCTTGGCTTTAAGCATTGGCTGAAATCCGTGTACAATAATATATCCATAGCCTGCCAAAGCAGGCTTTAATTTATCATATCAGGCAAATACTGTTGCATTAGAGTATACGGCCTGTACTCACGGCGGGAATGCCCCGGATTGCACGGTGCAACAATTAGGACAACGATACAATGGATAACCACGGTAACTTCAGCGAGCAGGAACGTCTGCATCTAGACACTGACCATATTTGTGAGCTGGTTGCTACTCTTTTACCTGTTGCTGAATATATCCATTCGCACACTCAATCTTATTTACAGATGCCCGAGCAGCAGCAGGCACTGACTGAACTGATTGCTATCCTGCACGAATTACATCCTGCTGATATGGCCACCTTGCTGGAGTCATTGCCATTGCAGGAACGTATGCTGGTGTGGAAGCTGGCCACTCCTACTGAAGATGGTGAGGTGTTACTGGAGGTTTCAGATCCGGTACGTGAAACCCTGATTGAGAATATGGCACAGCAGGAGCTGCTGGCCGCCGTAGATAAGTTAGATGCTGATGAGCTAGCCGAGCTAGCACCGGATTTGCCCAAAGAAGTTGTTTATGAGGCGATAAGCAGCCGCGATGAAGAAGAGCGGGCGCAGATTACCGCCGCCATGTCGTTCGAAGACAATCAGGTTGGCGCATTGATGGATTTTGAGCTGGTTAGTATTCGTGCTGATGTAAGCTGTGAAGTGGTATTGCGTTATCTGCGCCGGTTTGAGCGTCTGCCCGACCATACTGATAAAATCTTTGTTGTCGATAATTATGATGTACTGCAAGGCGTATTGCCTATCCGCAGCTTACTGGTAGCCGATCCGGACTTGCTGGTTTCTACTGTTATGGCTGATGATGTGGTTACTTTCCGTCCAGAAGACGATGCCGAAGAAGCAGCCGCAGCATTTGAACGTTATGATCTAGTTACCGCACCGGTAGTAGACAATAATTGTAAATTAATCGGACGTATTACCATAGATGAAATGGTGGACGTAATTCGTGAAGAATCAGAAACCGATATGCTGAATATGGCCGGTTTACGTGAAGAGGAAGATTTGTTTGCACCAGTATTCGATTCGGTAAAAAACCGCTGGATCTGGCTGGCTGTTAATCTGTGTACGGCTTTTGTGGCCAGTCGCGTGATTGGCATGTTTGAACACTCAATTGAAAAAATTGTTGCTCTGGCTACCTTAATGCCGATTGTAGCCGGTATTGGTGGTAATTCCGGTAATCAGACTATTACCATGATTGTACGTGCCATGACTTCCGGTCAGATTAGTAATAGTCAGGCGTGGCGTTTATTGCGCAAAGAAGAGGGCGTTGCTCTCGTCAATGGCATTATCTGGGGCTCAGTGATGGGCTTAGTTTCCTATTTTCTCTATCATAGTGTCGGCATTGGTTTGGTGATGGTGGCTGCTATGACGTTGAATCTGTTACTGGCTGCTACTGTCGGTGTGCTCATTCCGGTGTGTATGCAGAAAGCCGGCCGTGATCCGGCACTGGGCAGCAGTGTGCTGATTACCGCTGTTACCGACTCCGGCGGCTTTTTTATTTTTCTCGGTCTGGCCACCCTGTTTCTGTTATAAACCAGTTCTGATAAGTAAATGATGAATGCTGATTTACCCATAACCATTGACGGCTGGTTACGCAACTGTGGCTTGCCACGGTTGGAAGCGCGTATGCTGCTTGCTCAGGTACTGGATATCAATTATGCCTACATTATTGCCCATGGCCAGCAACCGCTGAGTACTAGCGAACAGGTCAACCTGAGTCAGTTGGCACAGCGACGGCTGGCAGGTGAACCATTAGCCTATCTGCTTGGCTGGCGCGAATTTTACAGCCGGCGTTTTCAGGTTTCTACAGCAGTACTGATTCCCCGCCCGGAAACGGAACATCTGGTAGAGGCTGCGTTGGCACATTTGCCTGAACAGGGCACTCTGTGGGATTTAGGTACGGGCAGTGGTGTCATCGCAGTAACCGTTGCCTGTGAGCGCCCTGATGCGCAAGTATGGGCAGCAGACATCAGTAGCGAGGCACTGGCTATTGCATGTAGCAATGCTACGGCCTTACAGGCGAATGTGCGTTTCGGGCAAGGATCATGGTATCAGGCACAGCCACAGCCGGCACTGCATAGTGTAGATGTGATTGTATCCAATCCTCCGTATATTGCTGCACACGACCAGCATTTGCAGCAGGGGGATTTACGCTTTGAACCGCAGCACGCACTAACAGATAATCACAATGGTCTGAGTGCACTGGCAACTATTATTTCTGGTGCCGCAGCCTTTCTGCGTCCGGCAGGCTGGCTGTTACTGGAGCATGGGTTCGATCAGGGCGAAGCCGTGCGTGATATGCTGGCGCAACATGGTTTCAGCCAGATTCACACCTTACCTGATTTGGCTGGTCTGGATAGAGTAACTCTGGGACAAAGCAATATCCATCCCTGATTTGCCGCATCTAAAATTTTTCATTCAATATAAAAACATCAGGCCACAGAAACAAAGTCTGCGGCCTGATACAAGTTGTCATTACTTATTGCGGCATTAAAAATACTCAGAACAGATCAATTAAGATTGCCATCATTGACATAACCAAATTGACAAATGGCCGTAGTATAAAAGACAGTACGCCACTGATAATCATAAATATAATAATCCATGTGCCATACGGTTCCAGCTTGCGGTACTGCATCGAAGCACGAGGCGACAGAAAGCTGTCAACAAAGCGGGCGCCCGGCTGCGGCGGAATCGGCAGCAGACTGAAAAAGCAGAACACGGCATTAAACCGCATACCCATTATTCCCATCAGCATCATTGGTTCCTGAAAATACTCCGGTACCCAGCGACTGATAATCACCACAATCGTCCAGCCTAGACACATCAGCAGATTGGCCAGCGGGCTGGCAATGGCCACCAGACGCTCACCCTTGCGCAGATTAGTGAAATTACGCGGATCAATCGGTACCGGCTTGGCCCAGCCAACCATAAAATAACCCTGCAAAACAATCAGCGTAAAGGCTGGGACAATAATTGTTCCAACGATGTCAATGTACTTAGCCGGATTCAGGCTAAGCCTGCCCATCGTTTCAGCCGTACGGTCTCCACAATAACGTGCCATATAGCCACAGGCCGCTTCTGAAAGAGTAATGGCCAGTAAAATTGGCAAAATGGCCAACAATAGAAAAGCCAGATCAAATTTCTCCAAGGTACAATCCTTAAAACATAAATAAAAACCATCACACTAGGCACGATATAGTACCAGTTTGTCCTTTACAAACCAAATACAGCTGTATCACCTTTGCCTGCACGCACCAGTGTAATGCCTTCAGTCATATCAATTACCGTTGTCGGCTCCGTACCACACCAGCCGCCATCTATCACCAGATCAACCGTATGTTCCAGTTGATCACGTATCTCATACGGATCAGTTAAAGGTTCACTTTCGTGTGGCAGCATCAGTGTACACGATAACATTGGCTCACCCAGATTCTGTAATAACGCCAGCGCAATCCGATTATCCGGTACACGTAAACCAATGGTTTTGCGTTTGGGATGCAGTGTACGGGCAGGTACTTCTTTAGTTGCCTGTAAAATAAAAGTATAACTGCCCGGCGTTGTGGCTTTGAGTAAACGAAACTGGCTATTATCCACTCTGGCATAAACACCCAGCTGGCTTAGATCATGGCACATCAATGTAAGATGATGTTTCTGATCAATACCACGTAAACGCAGAATCCGTTCCATTGCCTCTTTGTTACCTAGCTGGCAGCCCAGTGCATAACAGGAGTCAGTTGGATAAACAATTACACCGCCATGACGAATAATATCCGCAGCCTGACTAATCAGGCGTTCCTGCGGATCAGTAGGGTGGATAGCAAAAAATTGTGCCATAAATGATTTCCTCTTCTTGTGTTCATCATTGCAATCAGTTATTGTAAACACAAGCGTGCCACCCTGATAAGCTTAATATGCATCTACTAGTCTTCAAGAGGTGTTACAGGCAATAAACAGACGCAGCACATACTCAGGCGGGCAATAAAATAAACAGAAATTCTGCGAGAAAAACTTATTATGCAGCCTGAAATTATCAGTGGAGATTTACTGGAACAACCTGTCGAAGTTATTGTCAATGCATGGAACCGGAATATTATTCCATGGTGGTTACTATTGCCACAGGGGGTATCTGGTGCCATCAAGCGAAAAGCCGGCTACGCACCTTTTCGCCAGCTAGGCAGAGCAGGGGCACTTAAATTAGGTTCCGCAGTTGTTACCAGTGCCGGTAAATTACCTTATCAGGCCATCATTCATGTGGCCGGCATCAACATGTTCTGGCGCGCCAGCGCTTATTCAATCCGCACATCAGTTATTTCCGCCATGAACATTGTTAATACCCAGAACTATGCGTCTGTTGCTTTCCCACTGATTGGCGCCGGTTCAGGCGGTTTCAGTCCGGAGCAGGCACTTGAGCTTATGCAGGAAACATTGTTACCGATTGAAACCAACGCACGGGTTATTATTGTTAAATATATGCCCACTTAATCAATAACTGCACAAGAAATTATTAAATGGTTGATCAAATTTCTATTGTTCGGGCAACATCAGAGCAGCTCGATGATGCTGCTTTACTGTTTGCTAGCTATCGCCAGTTCTACGGTCTGGCTGATAATCAAACAGAAAGCAGAAAATTTATTCAGGAAAGACTGGAGAAGCAGGATTCAGCCATCTTCATTGCCTATCATCAGCAACAAGCCTGCGGATTTGTACAGTTATATTTTTCCTTTTCTTCATTATTAATATCGTCCACTATAATCCTCAACGACTTGTATATCCCTGTAAACCATCGGCAAAAGGGCATCGCCACCCAGCTCATGCAATACGTGAAAAAATTTGCCCATGATGGTGGCTACAGTGGCATTTCATTATGCACCGCCAGTGACAATCACAAGGCAAGAGCCCTATATGAACAGGCGGGATATCAAATTGATAATCAATTTGTTTATTATTTTTTAAACTTAAAATAAACCCATAACAAAAGTGCCCGAAATAGCCAAACAGTAGTGAAATAGCCACACAATATTAAACATACTCAGCCTATCAGAATAAAAATGGCTGATTATTTTTGACTATCCGTAGAACATAATTTACAGTACGCCACTCTATCAAATCATCAACATTGCAATGGAAAGGAATAATTATGCTTGTACTACCTATCCCTTGCAGGTCAATCCAGGGCTAATCACCTCCTGATCCTTGGCTTCGGCCTGCCAATTTATTCTTCAGCACGCTAATCCTGTTCAGCCCCGATGAACATGGCTGACTATTGCTTGCTTATTACCAAATAAAAATAATTGGAATGGATCAGAATGGGCAATTCTATTCAGCCGCTGGCGGACAACATCACCCTGATAGCAACACCAGAACTCTGGTTAGAGGGCGAAGCCATCCAGCAGCTACAAACAACAGCAACACTTCCCAATATTAAATTGGTAGCCGGTATGCCGGATTTACACCCCGGCCGTGGTTATCCGGTAGGTGCAGCTTTTTTTACTACACAATATCTTTATCCGGCGCTCATTGGCGGAGATATCGGCTGCGGCATGTCATTATGGCAAACCACAGTAAAAATCCATGCCATGAATCAGGCCAAACTGATTAAACGTCTGGGCAATATCGACCAGCCCCTGTCTGAAGCAGAATGCATCAGCCTGTGGCCAGATATTCAGCCACTTGCGGAACACATGTATGCTTCCGGTACCATTGGCGGCGGTAATCACTTTGCCGAACTGCAAATGCTGGAAACCATTTATGCGCCGGAAACTGCCCGACAAATCGGCCTAAATCGGCAGCATCTACAACTGATGGTGCATAGCGGTTCGCGTGGTCTGGGCGGTGTGATTCTGGATAAACACATCCGCCAGTATGGCCATCAAGGTTTAGTTGCCGATAGCGCTGCTGGCAGCACCTACCTGATGCAACACAATCAGGCTCTGGATTATGCACAACAAAACCGGGAGCTGATTGGCCGGCGCATACTGGCCAACCTACGCGCGCAGGGACAAAAGCTGGTAGATATCAGCCACAACTTTATTGAGCCAGTCACCATTAACGGCGAATGCGGCTGGCTGCATCGCAAAGGTGCCGCAGCAGCCACGAAAGGACTGGTGATTATTCCGGGCTCACGGGGTGACTACAGTTATCTGGTACAACCACTGGATACAGCATCCGCCCTGTATTCACTGGCACATGGTGCCGGTCGCAAATGGCAGCGCTCAGCCTGCAAAGGCAGACTGGCCGGTTACTATACTGCTGAACAGCTTACCCGTACCGTACACGGCAGCCGCGTAATCTGCTGCGACCGTGAGCTCCTGTATGAAGAAGCACCACAAGCCTATAAATCAATCGACAGTGTTATTGCCGCCCTAGTTCAGGCCGATTTAATCCGGCTAATAGCCCGCTTCAAACCGGTAATCACATATAAAGTTCAAACGGAGAAAAAATAATGCAACTCTTGCAATTATCTGCCGCTTATGGACCGGCTGAATGCTGTCTGGCGGTGGTAAAAGCGTTGGCACGCTTACAATATGAGGCTAAACAAATGCAGGTGAAAGTTGAAATTGTGGAGCAGGAGCCAGCTAAACATGGACTGCATTCAGTACTGCTTACCTTGGAGGGTGCACAGGCCAAGGCATTGGCTGATAGCTGGCAGGGCACCATTCAATGGATTTGTCCCAGTCCTTATCGACCGCAGCACAAGCGCAAAAACTGGTTTATCGGAGCAAGCTGTTTTAATCCAACTGTTCAGCAGCAGTCTGATGAAATTGTCTTCGAGACCATGCGCGCATCTGGAGCTGGTGGTCAGCACATTAACAAAACCGAATCAGCAGTCAGAGCCACCCATGTGGCTAGCGGTATCAGCGTTAAAGTGCAAACTGAGCGCAGCCAACATGCCAACAAAAAACTCGCTGTTCTGCTCCTACAGCATAAGCTGGCACAGCGGGCGCAGCAGTTACAGGCAAAACATAAAGCTGCACAACATAAGCACCATCACCAGATAGCGCGCGGTAATCCGGTGCGAATATTTACCCAACTTGATTTCAAACCTTTATAGTCGTCTACAGGCAACCAGATGTATTCATGGTTGCCTGCCAGATATAGCAAGCAAATAGCCGGAACAATAGCTATACAGTGATATAAACTTACCGAAAACATCTACTAAACTGCTTTATTTATAATGCATTGACATTAACATACCAACTTAAACTACCATTTAAAACGTAGACCGCCACATAAGTTTTCAGACCAATTACCCGTTATCTTTCAACGACACTAATTTATAATATCCTGATACCTTGCATAGTACATGGTTTATTTTATTTATCTAAATTGGTATAATGTTAAGAAATTGTAATGTAAAAGACCGTCATAGCCATTCAAATTGTAAAATATTTACAATAAGGAGTTGTGAGATGAATCAATTCAGATATTTATTACTGCAAAGAACCTATCATTAGCTGAGCTATAAAGGTAATGATATATAACTGGGTGATTGTTTATGCCATTTATTTACCCATTATAATTACCAGCATGTAGCACAAACGCACAGAACTTTGCCGTTATATCAAACGGATTAACTTTATCTAAATCAAGAGCAGCTTAAAAACATCA
>NZ_JAGGIJ010000007.1:35431-116652 GCF_024103505.1 Snodgrassella sp. | reverse complement strand
ATCGCAATGCAGGTATTGCGATATCAGATTGCAGGTCAGGCTATAGGTTCGTATTTTATGGTTGAGCAGGTAGATGTGTAAATACCCCGATTTATTACACGATCCGAATATAAAATTAGCCAGCTTGTTTGGGTAATTACAAAACTTATATGCATGTTTAACGGAATTTGGTAAACCATCCAAACAGAATGTAGTTGAATCCTCGTTCAGAGCTTGGTTGATTTTTACTAATAGCAATCAATATAGATGAAATATTAAATTGCTGAAATTCATTTGATATTGCGCCGTTCATATACAGCCTGCGCTAAAGTACCGGCATCTACATATTCCAGCTCACTACCTAGAGGCATACCGTGTGCCAGTCGAGTGATTTTGGCTGGAAAATCTGCTAGTAACTGAGACAGAACATAAGCTGTTGCATTGCCTTCTGCGGTGAAACTGGTAGCAATAATGATCTCATCTACTTCATACTCCTGTAGTCGGGTAATCAATTTATCTAAAGCAATCGCTTGTAAATCAGCTCCCTGCGCCGGACTAACCTGCCCCATCAACACAAAATACAAACCATCATGACAATTGGCAGCTTCCATACTAGCCACATCTACCGGCATATGTACAATCATCAATCGCTTAGGATCGCGCTGCTCGTCAGCACAGATTTCACACAATTCACCTTCACAAAAAGTATTGCACAAACGACAATGATGCACCAGCATTAAGGCTGCCTGTATAGCAGCTACCAGTTCTTCTGCACCGGCACGTTTATGCTGTAACAATTCATAGGCCATGCGCTGCGCTGTTTTAGGACCAACGTTAGGCAGAATCTTTAATGCGTTTGTTAAACGGCTTAATGCATCGGTAGATTTAGTGCTCATTCTATTACTCATCAATAAATCGGTTACTGATTCAATTTAGCAGTAAATCCGCAACAAGCATCATTAACAGTATACAATTTTACTTGATTAATGCAATCAAAATTCCAGATATATTTATCAAAAGAAGTTTATTCTTTATAGTTAACTTTAAATCAGCCTACTGCCATTTTCGCAAAAAATTCACTATGGTGAAATTATTTCGCTTTGTATGGAGAATAATCTTACAAAGATTATTCTCCCATTTTAGTGAATTATTTAAAAAAATCACCCATACCCGCCGGTAGGTTCATTCCCTGAGTAAATTGCCCCATCCGCTCGGATGAAGTTGCTTCAGCTTTACGCACGGCATCATTCACAGCAGCAGCAATCAAATCTTCCAGCATCTCTTTGTCATCAGCAGCATCAGCTAACAGACTGTCATCAATATGGATGCGCTTTACACCGTAGTGACAGTTCATGGTCACTTTAACCATACCAGCACCAGATTCACCATCAACCTCTACATTAGCCAATTCCGCCTGCGCCTTTTTCATGCGTTCCTGCATTTGCTGCGCCTGCTTCATCAAACCACTTAAACCTGCTTTTCCAAACATGATAATTTCCTTATATTTCAAAATTAAAGGGAAAAAATTAAATAAATTTTTGCAATTATTTTTTTTCCAGACGCAAGCTTTCTGACACCCAGCTTGCATTAAATGTTTCCATCAGCATTTGCACTACAGGCTGCGCCTCTAGTATAGATTGTGCCTGTTGCTGTTCTTCAGCATGCAAACGCTGCTGGCGCATTTGCGGTGTCTCCAGTGTGCTCTGTTCCTGCCAGCTACAGGTATGCAGCTGAATCTGTCGTGCATAAACTTCAGACAAAGTTCCAGCCAGTCGGGTCAGTAGCTCGCGATTGGCTGTTGGTTCACCCTGCTCTGCCAGTGCAATAGTTAAATCACCACTATTCTCATCATAAGCAGCAATTGCTGTGTGCTGGCTAAATAATTGTACAGCCCCCAACCGATGCGCCAGCAAGGTTAAAATCTCCGGCCAATTCTCCGCCGTTAACGGTGGAAAATTATCTTTTACTAAAGTTGTTTCTTTTGCATCAGTTTGAGCTGGTATCAAGGTAACTGGATCTTCATTGCCCTGTTTGACTGATGTTTCTTCCTGCTTACCTGTTTCTTCTGTATCCACCGGTTCTGGTGCAACAAAACTGCTATCAGATGTATAAAGCACATCTTCCGCACTATTTACCCATGGCGGTGGCGGTTCATCATCAGTAACGGCAGACTGAGGAGAATGCATGAGTGATGGCGATACATTTTCTGGAGTGCTACTTACCGCTATAGCCGGTATTGGTTCACTAACTGTTTTCAATTCTACCTGTGCTGGTACCGCATCTGTCTGAGGTAATACCGCAGGCTGTGATACTGAAACCGAAGCTGGTTCAGTTTGCTTGATAACAGGAGGTGTCGCTGCTAGCTGATTATTTATCGCCGGCGCATTTTGCAATTGTGTTCCGTCAATCTGTCCATGCACACGCTGTGTATTCATTGCTGCCAACGGTGCAAAGGCCAGCATCCGCAACAATGTCATGACAAAGCCGGCCTTTTCATCTGGTGCCAGAGGTAAATCAGCTTTGCCCCGTAAGGCGCACTGATAATACAACTGAATCTGTTCACCGGAAAACAGGCTGGCAAGACGGGTTAAGGCTGCATATTCGGGTTCATCGGTACTAATTGCTGTTGGCACAGATTGCAATATTGTCAATCGTTGTAATAATAACGCCAGTTCAGTTAGTGCACTGTCAAAGCCCACTGCGCAACTGGCCATTTCTTCAGCTTTAGCCAATAAGGCCTGTCCATCACGTGCAGCTAGAGCATCCAGTAATGCATACAGATAGCTTTTATCTACTGCCCCAATCATATTGCGTACATCAGATTCAGTCACCATACCTGAACCAATAGCAATCGCCTGATCAAGCAGGCTGAGTGCATCGCGCATGGAACCAGCAGCAGCGCGACCTAACAGCAGCAATGCTGTATCTTCATAAGTAATCTGCTCTTGTTGCAATACATAGACCAGATGGTCATGTACCTGAGTACTATTCAGATTACGCAGTACAAACTGGAGACACCGGCTTAAAACCGTAATCGGCACTTTTTGCGGATCTGTAGTAGCCAGAATAAATTTGACATGTTCAGGAGGTTCTTCCAGTGTTTTAAGCATGGCATTAAAAGCACTTTTAGACAGCATATGCACTTCGTCTATAATATAGACTTTGTGGCGCCCCATTGTGGGCGCATACTGTGCGTTTTCCAGTACTTCACGGATATTATCAATGCCGGTATTGGAAGCAGCATCAATTTCCAGCACATCTACAAAGCGACCGGCATCAATCTGACGGCAGGAATCACACTGGTTGCATGGCTCTCCGTGCTCCGTATGCAAACAGTTCAGGCTTTTAGCCAGTATACGGGCAATGGTGGTTTTACCTACCCCACGCGTTCCTGTGAGCATATAAGCGTGATGTAAACGTCCTTTATCAAGTGCATTTATCAATGCCTTGACCACATGCTCCTGTCCCACTAAATCAGCAAACTTTTTTGGCCGCCATTTACGAGCCAATACTTGATAAGTCATAACTATCCGCTACTGCTTACGCAATAAACTAAATTGATAACTCGAAAGCCGGTTAAAGCAAATTCGAAAACTCTATATTGTAAACAAAAAATGATCTAAACGGTGCAAGGTATGGTCGATAACAGCAAATAAAATAGTTTTCTGTTTTTCAAGCAGATTGGTTAATATAACCTTGCAGGTGAAGCATAACAACTTGGAAAAGATTTTTAATTTTTATCAGATTGTATTTGAAAGTTAGTTCGAATAGAACTAATGGAGCTTATTTTTAAATTAATTTATCAGTCAATAAAGGTTCAAATAAATTTGATTTCGTTTATTTTTTTCTAAAATTTTATTTTATTATTCATTTGTTTACTATAGGATGTATCTGAAGAGTTTAATTGTCGCCACAAAAAATAATCATCGGCTCTTTTAAGTCTGGTTAGGTGTTCATAATTCTTTTTATTTAAATTTCTGCGAGGAAAAAATGTCTAAAATATTTTCTGTAAATCCGGATGTTTGGCAACTTCTCCCTGAACTTGAAATCGGCCTTGTATATGGATATCGTCATGAGTCTATAGATAAGGTTCCCGTAGATCTATTAACCAAAGCTAATCAGCAAGCTCTTAAATGGGTAATTGAAGATCCGATCAGTGCCAACCCGGTTATTAAATCATGGCGCGATACTTTTCAAAAATTTAAAACCAAGAAAGGGGCACATTGTGCAGTAGAGAATTTATTGAAAAGGGCTAAACAAGGCAAAGCAGTTAAACCAATAAATGGCTTAGTGGATGTTTATAATTCTGTTTCGTTAGAAATGGCTTTCCCTATCGGCGGATTTGATTTAGACAAGGTACATGGCAATCTTACTCTCTTGGTAGCCAAACAGAGTGAGGATTTCTGGGCAATCGGAGAAAGTGAAGCTGAAAAAACTTTGGTGGGAGAAATTATTTATCACGATGATGATTCTGTCCTGACCAGATGCTTAAATTGGCGTGATAGTACTACAACGGGATTAACAGCTACTACTCAAAATGTAGCATTTTTAATTGAAAATAATGACCCTCTACGTCATGCGGATTTTCTAGCTACTATTAATCTTTTACAAAAACGTTTGGCTGATTTTCTAGATATTAAAACCACTTCTAACGTTGTTAATCAAAAACAAGATTCATGTGAATTATCTTAAATTTATGATATAGAATTTTTATTCTATTTAATCTTTTATTTTATCGCTGAATAGTTAAATACAATATTTGTATGCTTAATCTGTATACGGTATATAAAAACAGCCATATTTATTATAAATGGCTGTTTACTTTAAGCTAATGCCAATTCTACAATTTGGTACTACTATAACTTAGGCCATTGGCAATCTGGCGAACTGCTGCCACATAATGCCGGCTGTGATTGTATTGCCAGATAGTATAGAAATTATTCAGTCCAAACCAGTAATCATATTTACCGGAAGATTTTTCTAAACGATATAAAATACCTTTTTCCTGATTACCAATCTGTGCCGGAATAATCACTCCTAGCTGGCGTAGCTGGCCAGCGGTATACTTCAGGGCAGTGGGTTCATCAATAATTTGCTGTAACTGTGGCGTTATCTGCATCGCTACTGGTACAGCAATCGGCGCATCAGACTGCCAGCCATGCTGTTTCATGTAGTTTGCTACTGATGCTAGTGCATCTCCTGTGTTGCGCCATATATCCCGATGGCCATCACCATCCCAGTCTACAGCATACTGACGAAAACTGGATGGCATAAACTGCGGCATACCCATTGCTCCGGCATAGCTACCTTTGAAATTAAACGGATCCTGTTTTTCTTCATAGACTAGTTGCAAGAATTCTGCTAATTCACGTTGGAAATATTCTGCCCGACGCGGGTAGTGATAGCCCAATGTAGTCAATGCATCTGCTATCCGGTATGTACCCATTGTGGCACCATAGTTAGTTTCAATACCCACTATGGCTACCAGCAGTTGTGGAGCCACACCATAGTGTTTAGATACAGCCTGAATAACTTCAGCATTATTCTGCCAAAAAATATTCCCGCTACTAATGCGAATATTATTGGCATTGTTCTGTACAAATGTATACCACGGTAATGAAGTCCCCGGCCTATCCATTCCTCGGATAATACTTGGCCGGTAGCGCACTTGCCGAAAGAAATTTTCCAACTCTACCCTGCTGTAATGCTCATGCTTGACCTCATTATCGATAAAACGATTAACATCACTACGGCTTAGTAAATCTATTCCACTATCAGTTAAAGCAAATACTTTTTCATCCACAGGCGACGGTATATTTGCTGTGGCAACTGGCAGAACGGTGTTTTCATTTACAGGCTGTGTGCTTTGACAGGAAGCCAGCAATAAAGCAGTACATATAATCCGAACTAATTTCATTATTATGGTTCCTAGCATATGCTAAATGCACATTTTATACTATTTTTACCATTAATAACAAAAAAGCTGTCTGGAGCAATCCAGACAGCTTACATTATCCTGATGTGTGGTCAGTTATACTTATTCAGCAGCAGCAACGATAGTTACTGTAATAGCAGCAACGGCATCGCTGTGCAAAGCTACTTCAATCTCATATTCGCCAATGGCTTTCAGCGGGCCATTAGGCAAACGTACATTGGCTTTTACCACTTCCACGCCAATCGCAGCTTTAATTGCTTCTGCAATATCGTGGGTGGTTACAGAACCAAATAAACGACCATCCACACCAGCCTTTTGGGCAACGCTGATATTCTGACCATCCAACTTCAGTTTGCGTGCTTCAGCATCAGCCAGCACAGCTGCCTGATGTGCTTCATATTCAGCACGTTTTTCTTCAAATGCGGCCAGATTGGCAGCATTGGCGCGCTGCGCCTTACCTTGAGGAATCAAGAAATTACGCGCATAGCCATTTTTCACATTAACCAGATCACCCAGATTACCTAGGCCACCGACTTTTTCTAACAAAATAATCTGCATAATAAATCTTCCTTATTATTTATGTTGATCGGTGTAAGGCAGTAAAGCCAGAAAACGGGCACGTTTTACCGCAGTAGACAGCTGACGCTGATAATGTGCTTTGGTTCCAGTAATGCGCGCCGGAATGATTTTACCATTTTCGGTAATAAAATCCTTTAACAAATCAACTGCTTTGTAGTCAACCTGTTTAATGCCTTCCGCTGTAAAGCGGCAAAATTTTCTACGTTTGAATGATTGACGAGCCATGTCGTTTAACCTTTATATTCACGAATTTGTTGGATATGCAGTACTGGGCGGGAGTGGTAAATACCTTTCTGGCTGAGAAAGCCACTGATTTCCACCATAGTTCCCAGCTGATACGGCCAGTTTTTAGCTAAATCACCCAGTACTTTCGCCTGAATTTCTACTTTCGTCAGATACTGCTGTTGCAGTTCCGTCTGCCATGATTCATGTGTAAGCCACATGGTCAGCACCGGCAAACCGGCGGGGGTATAGCGTAAATTGTCCAGACTTTTAATCTGTGCACACAGGCATAATTGATTCAGCAAACCAGCCTCAATAAATTAATCAGGCTTCAGCTTGTTCTGAAGCTGCTTCAGTGCTGTTACCCGCTAACAGATTCTTGGACTTCTCTTCTTTCATCATCGGAGAAGCTTCAGTTACTGCTGCGTCCATTTTCACAGTCAGATGACGCAATACTGCATCATTAAAGCGGAACGCAGTTTCAATTTCGTCAATCACTTCAGGTGTGGTTTCAACATTCATTAACACATAGTGTGCTTTGTGAATTTTGTTGATTGGGTAAGCCAGCTGACGGCGCCCCCAGTCTTCCAGACGGTGAATTTTACCGTTGGCTTCGGTAATCATGGTTTTGTAACGTTCAACCATGGCACCGACCTGTTCGCTTTGATCCGGATGGACAATGAACACGATTTCATAATGACGCATGTGTACTCCTTGTGGCTAATCAATCCCTTTACCATGCGAAGTGCAAAGGGCAAGGTTGGAAAACCTGCTATTATAAGCATCTTTGCATCTAGAATCAATTAAAAACCAATGGTATCAGTCTTATTCTATAAAATCAGTTCAAACTTATGTTTTGATGAATAACTTTATATGGGCTATTAAGCACAGATTCGCCATTTACCAATATTGTAGCTTTTCATATCCAGTTAGAACTATTTCATATATCACTACTAAATTTAATAACAACAGTTTACAGAGCTACTCGAAAACGCCTAACATTAATACTACTTACCAACCTCTTTTCTTTGCCTCACTATGATTAACTATTTCGACTCTATGTTTGCTCGCAAAGAATTTCTGGCACGACTGATAGTCCATAGCTTAAAAACCACTTCCGGTTGGCTAGAAGTAGCCTGTGCAATCATGATTATGATTGGCACTTACTGGTTTAGCCTGAAAATTTTATCAGTTATATCCAGACACACTCAGCAGCGATACGTTAAATTTCCGATGCTGCTTCATTTATTTTCGCGCCTTTTATGGCCGGTAATATTGTTTATCAGTACGGTCATTGCTATGGTGATATGGCGTACTACTACTGGTGAATCAGTATTATGGTTACAACTCACGGCCTTTACCGCGCGCTGGTTACTGATGATTCGCCTCATTATGGCTGTATTGCATAACGCTATTCCCAATAACCGCTTTAATGAGCGCTATGAGCGTTCACTGTCGACTTTTTTATGGGTATGCTTTCTGCTATGGCTCACCAGTCTGGATACTTTTATTATTCATCTGCTGAAATCACTGGCTCTACCTGTGGGCTCAACCAGTCTGAGCCTTTATACTGTTATTACAGGCAGCATTATTGTTGGGATTGCTATCATTATTGCTATGTGGCTGTCGCGCATAACAGAACAACGTATTCTGAAAGCAGATAAGCTGGATATCAATCTGCGTTATGTACTGGTTAAAATCGTTAAAACTCTGCTGGTAATCATTGCGGTACTGATTGCTCTACCGATGGTAGGTATCAATCTGACTATTCTTTCGGTATTTGGTGGCGCGCTAGGCGTTGGCCTCGGGTTAGGCTTACAGAAAATCGCCAGTAATTACGTATCTGGCTTCATTATTCTGGCAGACCATTCTGTGCGTCCGGGAGACCGCTTGAATATTAACAATTTCACTGGCTATGTCACTAAGATAACTGCACGCTTTGTGGTATTACGCAGTAGCGATGGTTCTGAAGCGCTGATTCCAAACGATACTTTCGTTTCCAATACTGTTATCAATGATTCTTACTCCAGTAAAATCATGTCTACCAATCTGACTTTACAAGTCGCCTATAATACCGATCTACCTCTGGCACTGGAAATATTGAAAGAAGCTGCCGCCAAACAGGCACGGGTATGTGATGATCCTAAACCTAACAGCTTTGTTACTGGTTTTGCTGATTCCGGAATTAACCTGTATGTAAATTACTGGATTCATGATCCGGAAAACGGCTTTATGAGTATTAATTCGGCGATTTTACTGGAAATCTGGACTCGTTTTAAAGAAGTGGGCATTAAGTTTTCTTTCCCACAGCAGGAAATACGCATTTTGAATGATGCAGAAGATCCGATTGCCTGTCATACAACACCCAGACCGGCAAATCATGCAACGATGCAATCTGCCTATCCAGAACCACTACCTACTGCATTAAATATTTCGTCTTCCTACCATTCCAGCCAGCAAACGAGTCATGATTAACATTAAACAATATAAACAGCCAATATCTGTACTGGTTATTGTTTACAATAACCTCCGGCAGATATTATTACTGGAGCGCGCAGATAAACCCGGCTACTGGCAATCTGTCACAGGCAGTCAGGAGCTGGGTGAGACTATAGAACAGACTGCGCTAAGAGAATTGGCTGAAGAAACTGGCATTCACAGTGATACGATTCATAACTGGCATCAGTCAAGTGTATTTGAAATTTACCCGCACTGGCGCCATCGCTATGCTCCTGGTGTTACTCATAATACCGAACATGTTTTTTCTTTATGTATTGCCGCAGATACCCCTGTTCATCTGGCACCAAGGGAGCATTTACGTTATATGTGGTGTTCTCTTGAACAAGCAATTGAGCAGGTATTTTCTCCTTCTAACCGTGCTGCACTATGGCAATTACCACAACTCTGGTAATTTGATTCACCGGTCACTTTTATGAACACCTATACTATTGCTACCTATAATATTCATAAAGGTATGTCCGCACTCAATCAGAAAGTACAGCTTTCTCAGATGGCCTCTGCTTTACAGCAGCTTGCTCCAGATATTCTATTTTTACAGGAAGTACAAGGGCTCAATAGTAAGCGGGCAGAAAACATTCCAGACTTTCCCCAGCAGCCACATTACCAGATTCTCAGCGAACGGCTGGACTATCACGTTAGTTATGGCCGTACTGCTCGCTATAAATATCGTGATCATGGCAATGCTATATTAAGCCGCCATCCTATTATTACTTGTCATAATCTGGATATCAGTGTCAATAATCTGGAACAGCGTGGTCTTTTGCACTGTGAAATCCAACTACCTCAATGGTCACGATCTTTGGTGTGTCTGTGCGCTCATCTTAATCTGCGTGAACCGGATCGCATTAAACAGTACCAAACCATTTCCGACTACATTGAAAGTGAAATTGATCCAGCCAATCCATTAATTCTGGCTGGCGACTTCAATGACTGGCGCCAGCGATCATATGACAGTCTGGGCTTGAAGTTAAATATGTATGACGCATTCTGTACCTACCCTAATGCACCAAAAACTTTTCCGGCGCGTTTGCCTATTTTGAGTCTGGACAGAATCTTTACCCGTCATTTAAGTGTACTTGAGGCTAAACCTTTAAGTGGCCTCCCGTGGCAAAAACTTTCTGACCACTTGCCTTTATACGCTATCATTGCGCCCGAATAGACCGGCATTTAATTCAGACAATAGATTAGAGGTTGTCTTGGCTATGAGATAACTAAAGGCTGGAACAGGAGAAGTAATTTCTCCCTACCATCACGCTGTTTTTTTTTCTAAAGTTTAATCAGATAAAAGGCATATTTCTGCTTTTTAGCGGATTTGCTCTTTTCTTAACTGCTATTGACACCAGAATGCTTTTATTTCAAAGCAAGAATTAAAACGACAATATGTTTTCTGGGTATGATTGATTTGCTCTTATTAGATATCATTATAATTTATTTAGGAATAACAGGATTTTTAAAAATATTCAGTAAATTGTCTATTCGAGATATTCTGGTTCAGCATTTCTGTTTATTTATGGCGTACAAGACTTTTATGCTGCATTAGCTTAAACATCAACACTGAAACTAAGCAAAATTGAAAGAAGTTTATTAATTGGCTATTTTTCGATTAAGCTAAGGGCGCCATATATTTATCTCTGTTGTGTAATAAAATATTTTCTGGAAGAAATTAGGTTCTTTTATAAAAGTTGTCATATGAAGTACAGGCTATGGTTTGTAGTTCTATAATTTAATTTGATAGCCAGTTTTCTGACTTTATTTGTTTTCTGTCTTGATAATATTAAAAATTATTTGTATCAATAAATTTATTGCTTAGGGTTACTATGAAGTTCAGTAGATTCTGCTATTAACACCCTGTAGTCAGCAAACGCCCGCGTGTAGGCAGGTAGTTAGTACTACTACTTAAAAAGGTTTAGAATGATAAATCAAATCTCACAATACCTAATTGGTGAGGATTCCGAGCTAATTTATTCAGTTGGCAGTATTTCTACTCCATAAAATATCAGGATTACTATTATGAATTTCCCTCCTCGAATCATGCCTAATACCCGTCTGCGTCGTATGCGGCATGATGATTTTTCACGTCGCATGATGCGTGAAACTATATTAACCGCCAATGATTTTATCTTGCCTGTATTTGTGCATGAGGAACTCGGCCGTACTCCTGTTGCATGTATGCCCGGAGTCGAACGTCTATCAATTGATGAATTATTAAAGGTAGGTGAACGGGCACTGGAACTAGGTGTACCGGTTCTGGATTTGTTTGGCGTACCCAATTCAGACAGCAAAACCGCAGACGGACGCGCTGCATGGGATGACAATGGAGTGATTCAGAGGGCTATCCGCGCTTTAAAGTCACGCTTTCCTGAACTGGGCGTGATGGCAGATCAGGCTCTTGATCCTTATACTACACATGGACAGGATGGTATCCCAGACGAAAATGGTTATATTCAGAATGATGAAACTATTGAAGCTATTATTAAGCAGTCATTGTCACATGCTGATGCCGGTGCCGACATTCTTTCTCCAAGCGATATGATGGATGGCCGTATTGGGGCTATTCGCGCTGCTCTAGAAGAAAATGGTTTTATTCATACACGGATCATGTCTTACTCAGCCAAATATGCCTCTGCTTTCTACGGGCCATTTCGCAGCGCAGTAGGCAGTGCAGGTAATTTGGGTAAAGGCAATAAATATACTTACCAGATGGATCCAGCAAACAGTAATGAGGCACTGCATGAGGTAGCACTGGATATTGCTGAAGGTGCGGATATGGTAATGATTAAACCTGGCCTGCCCTATCTGGATATAATCAGACGAGTTAAAGATGAATTTGCAGTTCCTACTTATGCTTATCAGGTATCCGGTGAATATGCAATGTTGCAGGCAGCGATTCAGAATGGCTGGCTTGATGCAGATAAGGTAATTCTGGAAAGTCTGCTCGCATTTAAACGTGCTGGTGCAGATGGCATTCTCACTTATTTTGCACTGGATGCTGCACAACAGCTGCGCCAATAATGTGCTAATTCGATCCATAAATATATTGTAACGCTATGGTTGTATTCCGCCGTGCCAGTAAATGCTTTGTTTTATATTAACCAGCTTGAGACGGAATGCAATCATAGGTTGAAACAGCTCGCATAGATCTTTCATTTAAATATTTATATGTAAATACAATTAACAGAAAAGTTTTTAATTCATTTGTCATTTACATTAAATCTTACAGAGTGCTTTAATTATCCTGCACTTTACTTTGCCATATAACAATAAAACTGCTTTTTCCACCATTTTCAGTTGAATCGGTATGATAATTGCTTATACATGCCGTCCATTGGTAAAGTTGCTATTGTATGCAAATTTTATGCTTATAAAATATAAGATTATTAATTCTCTTATCTAAATTAATAGATGCTCTGTTTGTTTTGTTTTATCAATGAAAGTGATGCTGTCTGACTTGTGTATACATATTTACAACACATTGCTGCTCATTCAAGGCTAATTCTTCTTATAGATTCGATATTGAAAACAAATAACTAAAATACAAAATCAGCAGATTTAGTTTTCAGGCATTTTAAAAATATTTCATAAAGTAGCAGTTTATTTTCAATAATGAATAAACTTGACTTAGATTAAACTTTTTAATTATCATCAAGGCAACAGAAGATGTAAATATAGCAATGGCTATTTTGTTATATCAGAAAACAAAGAAATTATTTTTGATATATATATCATATATTTAACATTTACAATTAAACTGACTTTATTACAACAAAAATGTAATCTCTTTTTAATAATTATATGTTAATGATTGTATTGATATCTTAAAATAATTGTTAACTTTAACGTTAATACATCTAATATTACTCTATTAAATTTAAACAACCACATGTTTATTATGGATAATATATCCTCCCCGATAATCATTAATCTTTTTTTCTGGTTATGATGCCGATATTATGCTGGTTCTGACTAATATACAGTTTCTCAACATTGTCTTAAAATAGTAATTCCCGTTTTTTACAAACGTTAATCGTGTTTCCCGTAATGTTGAGGTCGTTACATGAAATTAAGTAAGCTCTCAGGGATAGTATTGACGACGCTGATCGGCACGCTTCTTTTAAGTGGCTGTGATGCTGCTCTGCTAAATCCTAAAGGCCATATTGGTCAGGAAGAACGCTCGCTGATACTGACAGCCATAGGCTTGATGTTGATAGTGGTTATTCCGGTAATTATTATGGCAGTTCTGTTCTCTTTGAAATATAAAGAGGGTAGTAATGCTAAATATTCTCCGAAATGGGCGCATTCCAATAAACTTGAGGCCGTAGTTTGGGGCGTTCCTATCCTGATTATTCTCATTCTGGGAACAATCACTTGGAAAACCACTCATTCTCTGGATCCTTATCGTCCGCTGGAAAGTGATAAGAAGCCTGTGGTAATCGAAGTAATTTCATTAGACTGGAAATGGCTGTTTATCTACCCGGAATATGGCATTGCCACTGTTAATGAAATTGCTTTCCCGAAAGATACTCCGGTGGAATTCAAAATCACTTCCAATACAGTGATGAACTCATTCTTCATTCCCCAGCTGGGCAGCCAGATTTACGCTATGGCAGGTATGCAAACCAAGCTCCACTTGATTGCTGATACAGCCGGTGAATACAAAGGTATTTCATCTAGCTACAGCGGTGCCGGTTTTTCTGGTATGAAATTTACTGCAATTGCTACACCGGATGAAGCCAGCTTCAATCAGTGGGTGGATAAGGTGAAACAATCACCCAATACACTTAATGATATGGCTGCATTCAACAAACTTGCGGCACCAAGTCAATTCCACAAAGTGGAATATTTCTCCAGCGCCAATCCAAGTTTGTATGGCAATGTGATTGCTAAATTTGCCAATCACAATATGCCTGCTGCGCTACAGGCCAGCACTGCTAGCAGTGCTGAGTAAGCTTGCGAGGAAATAATAATGTTCGGAAAATTATCTTTAGATGCGATACCGTTCCATGAACCTATTGTCATGGTGACGATTACAGCTATCATTGTCATTGGTTTGGCATTGGTAGGTGCAATTACGTATTTTCATAAATGGAGCTACCTCTGGAAAGAATGGTTTACCTCCGTTGATCACAAACGTATTGGTATTATGTACATCATTGTCGCTGTAGTGATGCTGGTACGTGGTTTTGCCGATGCAGTTATGATGCGTGGTCAGCAGGTACTAGCCTCTTCTGGTACCAGCGACGGCTTTTTGCCACCTCATCACTATGATCAGATTTTCACCGCCCACGGTGTAATCATGATTTTCTTTGTAGCGATGCCTTTTGTAATCGGTTTGATGAATTTTGTCATTCCGCTGCAATTAGGAGCGCGTGATGTGGCTTACCCGTTCTTAAATAATCTGGGGTTCTGGTTCACTGCTGTCAGTGTGGTACTGGTTAATCTTTCTCTGGGTCTGGGTGAGTTTGCTCAAACTGGCTGGCTGGCCTATCCGCCTTTATCTGGTCTGGAATTCAGCCCGGGTGTAGGCGTGGATTACTGGATATGGAGCTTGCAAATATCGGGAATCGGCACAACACTGAGTGCGATTAATTTTATTGCTACCATTCTGAAAATGCGCGCTCCGGGCATGACTATGATGAAAATGCCTATTTTCTGCTGGGCATCTTTCTGCAGCAATATTCTGATTCTGACTTCTTTCCCGATTCTGACTGCATCTGTAGCCATGCTGACATTAGACCGTTACCTCGGTACCCATTTCTTTACCAATGAACTGGGCGGTAACATGATGATGTACATTAATCTTATCTGGGCATGGGGTCACCCAGAAGTGTATATTCTGATATTGCCGATATTTGGTGTGTATTCAGAAGTTACTGCTACTTTCTCTCGTAAAACCATGTTTGGTTATACCTCTATGGTATGGGCAACCGTGTGTATTACCATTTTGTCATTCATCGTATGGCTGCACCACTTCTTTACCATGGGTTCAGGAGCCAATGTCAACGCGTTCTTCGGTATCGCCACCATGATTATTTCCATCCCTACTGGGGTGAAAATCTTCAACTGGCTGTTTACCATGTATGAAGGCCGCATTTCTTTCCATGTACCAATGCTGTGGACTGTAGGCTTTATTATTACTTTCTCCGTTGGTGGTATGACAGGCGTGCTGCTGGCCGTACCGGGTGCTGACTTCGTACTGCATGGCAGTTTATTCCTGGTTGCCCACTTCCATAACACCATTATTGGTGGTGTGGTATTTGGTCTGTTTGCTGCGCTTAATTACTGGTTCCCGAAAGCATTTGGCTTCAAACTGGATGAAAAATGGGGCAAACGTGCTTTCTGGTGCTGGTTTATCGGCTTCTTTGTAGCATTTATGCCATTATATGCACTTGGCTTTATGGGTATGACCCGTCGTCTGAGCCAACATATTGATCCGGCTTTCCATACTTTACTGTGTGTAGCCGCTGCCGGTGCTGCCATTATTGCTCTGGGTGTAGTGTGCATGGTGATTCAAGTTATTGTTTCCTGTCTGCATCGCAAGGAAAACCTTGATGTTACTGGTGACCCATGGGATGGTCGTACACTGGAATGGTCTACTTCTTCTCCAGTACCTTTCTACAACTTCGCCACACAACCACAGGTTGAAAGCCGTGATGCATTCTGGGACGAAAAAGAAAAAGGTATTGCTTATAAAAAACCAGCTAAATATGAAGAAATTCATATGCCGAAAAACACTGCTGCCGGTTTGGTTATCGGGGTGTTCTCGCTGATTTTCGGTTTTGCCATGATCTGGCATATCTGGTGGATGGCTATCGTTGGCTTCGCTGGTATGATTATTAGCTTCATTGCCAAGAGTTTCGACACGGATGTGGATTATTATGTGCCGGTTGCTGAGATTGAAGCTATTGAAAGCAAACGTTTTGATGAATTAACTAAAGCAGGACTGAAATAATGTCAACTGAAACCTTGATTCACGGTAAGGCACTTGAACACGCTCACCACGATAACGGTTCACTGAAGGTATTCGGATTCTGGATTTACCTGATGAGTGACTTGATTCTGTTTTCCTGTCTGTTTGCCACTTATATCGTACTCCTGCCGGGCACGGCTGGTGGTCCGAGTGGTAAGGACATTTTCGAGCTGCCTTTTGTGCTGGTGGAAACTTTTGCTCTTTTGTTGAGTTCCATTACTTACGGTTTTGCCGTACTGGCAATGAATCGTAATAATCAGACTCAGGTTTTATTATGGCTGGTTATTACCTTTGTATTCGGCGCCTGCTTCATTGGAATGGAGTTATATGAATTCCATCATCTGATTACTCATGGTATGGGTCCTGATCGGAGTGGCTATCTTTCTGGCTTCTTTGCACTTGTGGGTACTCATGGTCTGCATGTTGCTGCCGGTTTGATTTGGATGGCTGTGATGTTGATTCAGGTAGCTTCACGAGGTCTCACCAGTGTTAACCGCATGCGTATCAATTGTCTGAGCCTGTTCTGGCACTTTCTGGATATTGTGTGGATTTGCGTGTTCTCTATTGTATATCTGTTGGGAGTTGCGTTATGAGCCAGTTAAACCATCAAGATCATATCCCACAACATGGCAATGCTAAAAACTATATTATTGGTTTTATTTTGTCGGTGGTTTTAACTCTGATTCCGTTTCTAATGGTCATGAACCACTCAGCAGATAAAACAACTTTGTTTGCTGTGATTGTGGTTACTGCTGTTTTACAGCTTATTGTTCAGTTGGTATGTTTTCTCCATCTTGGCAGTAATCCTGAGGAACGCTGGAATCTGATTTCTTTTATTTTCACCGCAATTGTGATTGTATTGCTGGTAGGTCTTTCCATCTGGATTATGTGGAGCCTCAATGCAAACATGGTGTTAGGCTAAAGGCAGTTCATGATTAAACCATACCTGCAGGTAACAAAACCAGGTATTATCGTCGGCAATCTTATTTCGGTTGTCGGCGGGTTTTTACTGGCAGCCAAAGGCAGCATAAATGATTCCCTGCTTATCCTTACTCTGCTGGGCGTGTCTTTGGTTGTAGCCTCTGGTTGTGCGTTCAATAATCTGATCGATCGCGATATTGATCCGAAAATGGAACGTACCAAAAACCGTGTACTGGTGCGCGGTCTGGCTTCTGCGCGTGTTACCTTTGTGCTGGCCACGATACTGGGTATTACTGGATTTGCTGTGCTTTACTTTGGCGCAAATCCACTGGCCATGTGGTTATCGGTTATGGGCTTTGTGGTTTATGTAGGGGTTTACAGTCTCTATATGAAACGGCACTCGGTTTACGGAACATTAATTGGCAGTTTATCCGGTGCCGCACCACCCGTTATTGGGTATTGTGCAGTAAGCAATAATTTTGATGCGGGTGCACTTATTCTGCTGGCGATTTTCAGCCTCTGGCAGATGCCACATTCCTATGCCATTGCAATTTACCGCTTTAAGGATTATCAGGCTGCCAATATTCCAGTTTTACCAGTAGTTAAAGGCATTGCAGTAGCAAAGCACCATATCACGTTTTATATTATTGCCTTTATGTTTGCGACATTGATGCTGTCTATCGGCGGCTATGCCGGATATAAATATCTGGTGGTAGCTGCGGCTGTCAGTGTATGGTGGCTGTGCATGGCATTATCTGGTTATAAAGCCCAGAATAATGACCGTATATGGGCACGCAAACTGTTTGTGTTTTCGATTATTGCCATCACTACTTTAAGTATAATGATGTCGGTAGACTTTATGACTCCGGCTTCATCAACTGTGATAAGTCTAGCTGGCTGATAGTGTGAACATAAATATATAACAATACGCAAACCAACCTGCCTTTGTTTCTTTTACAATAGGCAGGTTTTTCTTTTAAGCTGTATTCAAAATGAATGGCAAGTATAACGATACACAAATGAGTGTTGCTGAAAAACGGGCAACCTGGGGACTAGGAGCTGTTTTTTCACTGCGCATGCTCGGTATGTTTATGGTACTGCCTGTTCTGACTACCTATGGCATGAGATTACAGGATGCCAGTGAAAGCCTGATTGGATTGGCAATCGGAATTTATGGTCTGATGCAGGCAGTTTTACAGATTCCATTTGGCTTGTGGTCTGACCGTTTTGGTCGCAAGCCTTTAATTGTTGTCGGTTTATTGATTTTTACTCTGGGCAGTATTATTGCAGCTGTAACTACTTCCATTTGGGGAGTTATTCTGGGACGCGCTTTACAGGGCAGTGGCGCAATTGCAGCGGCAGTAATGGCTTTGCTATCGGATCTGACCCGTGAACAGAATCGTACGAAGGCGATGGCTTTTATTGGCATCAGCTTCGGCATCACTTTTGCGATTGCCATGGTAAGTGGACCAATAATCACACATGCTCTAGGTTTACATGGTTTATTCTGGGTAATTGCAGCACTGGCACTAGCCGCTATTGCGCTTACTTTATTTTTTGTTCCTGACAGCAATGTCCATATTCTTAACCGTGATTCAGGTATGGCACGTGGCAGCTTTGGCACGATGTTGCGTAATTATTCGCTGTTTAAGCTGAACATCGGTATTTTTTGTATGCATTTTTTGCTGATGTCAACTTTTGTTGCCCTGCCGGTGCAACTTGAACATGCAGGTTTTCCGGCAGTCAAACACTGGCAGATTTATCTGTATACGATGCTGATTGCTTTTATCACTGTTCTGCCACCAATTATTTATGCTGAAAGCAAACGAAAAATGCGGCGGGTGTTTATCTTCTGTGTTGCCGTGATACTAATTGCTGAAACTATATTATGGCTGGCTGATACTTCTTTCTGGCCATTGGTTGCAGGTGTATTATTGTTCTTTATTGCCTTTAATCTGATGGAAGCACTCCTGCCCTCATGGGTAAGTAAGGAAGCACCAGCCGGTTATAAAGGCACGGCAATGGGTATCTATGCTACAGGACAATTTCTGGGCGTGGCCTGTGGTGGCACAATTGGTGGCTGGCTGGCTGCACACACTGGTGCGCATACGGTATTCTTATTTGGAGGTGGATTGACTTTTGCGTGGCTGCTGCTTAGTTTTACTATGCGGGAACCACCCTATTTAGCCAGTCTGCGCTTAACTCTGAATCATAAACAGATTTTGCCCAACAATACCCAGCAGCAATTAATACAATTGGCTGGCGTACATCAGGTTTTGATTATGCCCCAAGAGCACAGTATCTATGTCAAAATCGATAGTAAAATCACCAACCGAAAACAGCTGGAAGCATTTATCAATACCATTACCAATTAAATAAATACAGGCACAGGCCAGTGATGATTAATATGGCTGGCTTATGCCTGTCTATTAAATACGCCAGAAAGATTTACAAAAATCTCAGATTATCCTGTTAGTTCTGTTGTGTTTGATGCCGTTTCGAATACTTGCATGATTTCATTGGCTAATACAATTTGGCTATCTACAACCTTAGTGGCTCCAGCCTGAATAAATAACAGTTTGTCTTTCTCATATCTGCTGAAAGTTACAATTTGTAATTGCGGATTGAGCGCCAGTGCCGCCTTGATAATCGCTACCACTTCGGTTGTATTCTGAATAGTAATAATCAGGTTTTTGGCCTGAGCCACAAATACAGCATCCAGCATACCATCTGATAATGCATGCCCGTATGCGACAGGTATCTGGCGTGCACGCAGTTCTGTCACTACCTCAAGACGGTTTTCCTGTACATACACCGTTTCATTCTGTTCCTGTAAATGCCTGATTACTTCCTGGCCAACCGGACCGGCACCCACCAGTACTGTATGATTGCTTACAGGTGGCGCTACCGCCATATCCTCATCAATAAAATAAATCGATACAGGTTTAATTGGTGCAGCCACTTTCGCATGAGGCTTATCTGACAACATGCCACTATCAGTCACACTGGCTGTTGCTACTGTTTTCTGCTGTGACTGTTTTTCCAGATAACGATTCAGCCAGACAAATAAAAATGGATTACAGATGATTGAAATCAGGGCACTGCCCAGAATCAGGTCACTGGCCAATGGTGGCAAAATTTTGTATACCGTGCCTAGACTGGCAATCATAAATGAAAATTCACCAATCTGAGCCAGTGCCACAGCAATTGTCAAAGCTGTTTGTGGGGGATATCTGAATATGCGTACAATCAAAAAGGCTCCCAGACTTTTGCCTACTACCACTACCAGCAAAGTAGCCAATAGTAGTAATGGTTCACGAATAATAATGCTGGGGTCAAACAGCATGCCTACTGAAACAAAGAAAAGTACAGTAAAAAATTCACGCAAGCCGCTGGAGGCATCCTCGGCAGTGTGATTCATGCTGGTTTCACTAATGATGGCACCTGCAAAAAAAGCACCCAGTGCAAACGATACACCAAAAAGATAATTAGCCAGTATGGCACAACCCAAAGCAATTGCAATTACAGCCAGCCGAAAAAGCTCGGGACTACCTGTACTAACTACTCGCTGTAAAGACCATGGAATCAATTTGCGGCCGAGAAACAGCATCACTACGACAAAAGCAATAATCTGTACACTGGTTTTACCAAGTAAATAAAGCAGGTTGGCGCCAGAAACACTGCCTTGTCCGGATAAAACCGGTGCCAGTGCCGGAATCATCACTAGCACAAATACCATGGCTATGTCCTCGACAATCAGCCAGCCGGTAGCTATTCGTCCCTGAGTAGAATCATCCAGATGCCAGCGTTGTAAAGCGGCTATCAGCACAACAGTAGAAGCACATGACAGTGCTAAGCCAAACACCACGCCAGTACCGGTACTCCAGCCGGCCAGCCACGCCAGTAACCAGCCCAGTAATGTAGCCAGTGCTATCTGAATCAATGCGCCCGGTATGGCTACACGTTTTACGGCCAGTAAATCACGAATAGAGAAATGCAGTCCTACTCCGAACATCAGCAAGATTACGCCCAATTCAGCCAGTTGTTGCGACAAGTGCATATCAGCGGTAAAACCTTTGGTATATGGACCTACGATGATGCCCGCCAACAGATAACCGACAAGTGGCGGCATTCGCAGCTTATGCGCAATATAGCCAAGTACAAAGGCAAAAAATAAACCGCCAACGATGGTTTCAACCAATGGAAATGAATGGTGCATTGCTTTTCCAGAGTAATAGTTAGTAACAGTAAATAATCTATACTAACGAAAAAATCCCGACATATAAAAGCTTTTATAGTCTTTTAGGTTATAATTGCTGTTTCTTATCCAGATTTTTCATATCTTAGTGCTTAGATATCCTTATTTACTGACACCTGCGTCACTTACCAAGGTAGCTAAGATGGGCAGATTGGTGCGTAACTTCCACTTACTAGACTGAAAAAGGTTATATTGCGGTTTTCGGTAGCCTAGTTAAAAAATACTTAATTTTATGCCAGTCTTGTACTTAATAACGATTGTTAAATCCACTATAATATTGGTTTAGGAAGGTATTTATTAATGACACGAGACAGAACACCACCGGTAATAGCCTATCCGGGTAAAAGCGCATTATTTATCACCCTTGGCATTCAGGATAATGATGCAGCTATTGCCAGAGTGCTCGAATTCATCACCGGTTTTTCAGCTTTAATACGCAGTATGCATGGCCGTTTTCACCACGAAAACTTCAATGCATTAATGGGGATTGGCGCTGATGCATGGGACAGATTGCGTCCGGGAAAACCGAAACCAAAAGAGCTTGTACCCTTTACCGCAATCAAAGGTGCCAAACACACTGCTGTGGCCACGCCGGGCGATCTGTTTTTTCATATTCGTGCAGACCGTCAGGATATCTGTTATGAGATGGCTGCAATGATTCATGAATTGCTGGCTGAGGCAACTTATTCTATTGATGAAGTAAATGGTTTTCGTTACCTTGACGGACGTGCCATTATCGGTTTTGTTGACGGCACGGAAAACCCTGACGACATAACCAGAACTGATTATGCACTGGTAGGCGATGAAGACCCTTTATTCCGCAACGGTAGCTATGCCTTTACCCAGAAATACCTGCATAATATGCAGGCGTGGCGACAATTATCAGTAGAGGAGCAGGAAAAAGTTATTGGTCGCCGCCGTTTCAACGATATTGAGCTTTCTGATGAAGAAAAGCCGAAAACAGCACACAGCAATGTAAGTAAAGCTTATGATGCCGAAGGTAATGAGCTGAAAATCGTTCGTGCCAATGTTGCATTTGCCCAGCCATCTAAAAATGAGTACGGCACATTTTTTATCGGTTATGCACGTTCTTTTGCGGTAACACGCCAAATGCTGCAACATATGTTTACTGGTAATGCTGAAGGGCATGTAGACCGCCTGCTGGATTTCAGTACGCCAGTTAGTGGCAGCCTATATTTTATTCCGGCACCTGATTTGCTGGATGAATTTGATTCGTAAGTTACTATTGCATGTTTTTAATTAAGAGGAATCTGCTACTAGCTGCGACAGATTCAAATTAACAATGACTTATTACAACATTTCAATAAAGGAAAACTGTTTGCATGGGTAGTGTACTTTTTTTACAGGCAATCACGGTTATTTTTTCGCTGTCTATTGTCACCACACTATTAAATAAACGTTTATTTGATATGCCTCAGGCCATTGGTGTGCCAATTGTTTCAGCGATTCTGGTATTTTCACTGCAATGGGGCATGAATCTGTTCGGGCGCAATCATTTTATCCATGTGGATATCATGGCGTTAAAAGCCGCTGTTAGCCATATTAACTTTTATGATTTTCTGGTAAACGGCGTAATCTGTTTTATTCTGACCTCCTCTGCTCTGAAATTCAGGATTTCCGATTTAAAACGCTACTGGCGCCAGATTCTGATTCTGGCTACATTGGGTCTACTGTTATGTTCAGCACTCTTTGGCAGCCTGCTTTATGCATTCCAGTTTCTGGTTGGCGATCATGTGCCTTTGCTAATATTGTTACTGCTTGGATCGGCTCTTGGTGCCACAGACCCTATCGGAATCAAGGGTGTATTAAGCTCAGTGCGCACACCCCGCCATTTAATGGTTAAGCTGGAAGGTGAATCATTATTCAATGATGCCATGTGTATCGTGGTATTCATGACTATTCTTACCTTGATTAACGGACAGCATGTTTCACCAATTGGTGTGGTTGAGAATTTTTTCTATGAAATCATTGTTGCGGTGATTATCGGATTTATTTTCGGTACTGGTGCACTGCGTCTCTTACATGGCAAACATGAAAATGAATCATTGATTCTGGCAACGGCATTACTGGCTTCCGGTTCATATCTGGTAGCTTATTTTGCTCATGCATCTGGCCCGATTGCCTGTGTGGTAGGAGGCCTGATTGTCGGCAACAAATGGCAGGAAATATTACAGAAGAAAGAAATTGATGACGTCAACAATTTCTGGCATGCAGTAGAAGGTATTATCAATTCATTTTTGTTTACTCTGATCGGTCTGGAGCTCTTTATCGTTGATATGAGCAAAACGCTGGTTATCGGCGGTATTGTGGCGTTTATATTGCTCCATCTGAGCCGTTTCATTGGCAATATACTGGCATTTATGCTGTTTCCGAAAGTCTACAAAAAAAGCTATCATGGCAGCCTAACTATTCTGTCATGGGGCGGCGTACGTGGCGGTATTTCACTGGCTCTGATTCTGGCCGTAGCCAATATGCCGGCACTGGCCAAATACAGTGATATTCTGGTCGGATATACCTTTATCTGCGTTCTGCTTTCCGGTGTAGTATGTGGTCTTGGTTTGCCTGAAGTGCTCAATGCGTTTTATCACAATCCAAATGAACCAAAAAGCGGTTTTCGTGGCTGGTATCAGCGCCAGTGCCATCGTTTTAACCGCAGTGGTGTTATGTATACTATTGAAGAGCGTTCTGACGGTTCAGAATACATTTCTGTATATAACCCGATAGCTGTGGCGACAGCGGCCGCTGATCCAAGTGAAGAAATTGCATTGACTCCTGAAGAGTTAAAGCAGAAAGTAGATAAACTGGAAAATCCAGATAATTTCTAGTTGAACCAGTAAAGGCCAGCATAAACATGCTGGCCTTACTTTATGATGCATCATTTCAAAACAAATTCTGGCTGGCTGCTTTACTCACCCAGTTGAGCTTCAACAAACTGTTTAACTGCTGCGGGATCATTATCCATCACGGTAACATGTTGTGGTAAATCCTCCAGTCCGGCCAGATTATCAGGGCGTGGAATTTTTACGCTATTCCCAACTGCCTCGTGAATGGTTTGAGCAAATTTAGCTGCCTGCGCGGTTTCCAGACAGATAATGATTTCGCCGGCTTCTCGTAACTGCCGTGCCACCTTTACCCCATCTGCGGTATGCGGATCAATTAGTTGATTATCTTCTGCATAGACCTGAGCAATGGTTTGCATACGGTCAGCATGGGTACTTTTACCGGCAGCAAAACCATACTGATGCTGAATTTTATCCATGAGATGGCTTAAATCAAATCCTTGACCAGATGCAACCTGCTGCCACAGCTGCTGAATCTGTTCGCCATCATGATCAAGCAAGTCATAAACAAAGCGTTCAAAATTAGAGGCTTTGGAAATATCCATCGATGGACTGGAAGTCACAAAAGTATGTGCAGCATCACGAGGGCGGTAATGGCCGGTATTGAAAAATTCGTTCAATACATCGTTTTCATTAGTAGCGACAAGCAAACGGTGAACAGGCAGCCCCATACTACGTGCAATATGACCGGCCAGCACATTGCCAAAATTACCACTGGGTACGCAAAATGATACTTTTTGTTCATTGGAATTTGTAGCAGCAAAATAACCTTTAAAGTAATACACCACCTGAGCCACAATTCTCCCCCAGTTAATGGAGTTGACCGTACTCAGGTGATAATGCGCCTTGAATGCATGATCATTCTGCAATGCTTTTACAATATCCTGACAATCATCAAACATCCCTTTAATCGCAATATTAAAAATATTGCTGTCCTGCAAACTGTACATCTGCGCACGTTGAAAATCGCTCATCTTGCCAAATGGCGATAACATGAATACATTTACCCGCTCCTTGCCACGCAAGGCATACTCAGCGGCAGAACCCGTATCACCGCTGGTGGCGCCAATAATATTCAGATAACGGTTTTCTCGCTCCAGCACATATTCAAACAGATTTCCTAACAACTGCATGGCCATGTCTTTAAATGCGAGTGTTGGCCCATTCGAAAGTGCCTCAATGCAGATACCATCATGTAATATTCTCAACGGGGTAATTTCAGCATGACCAAACACTTCTGCGCTATAGGTTTTATTAATGATTGCCTGCAAATCTGCTTTAGGAATATCGGTAGCAAACAGACTGATAATCTGCATAGCCAACTCCGCATAACTTAAGGAGCGCCACTCATGCAGGGTAATTGCATCAATCTGTGGATAGTTTTGTGGTAATAATAAGCCACCATCATCGGCTAGACCGGCCATTAATGCCTGACTGAAGCTTTTGGGTACGGTCTGACCTCTGGTACTAATGTATTTCATTATTTCTCCTGTATGATTATTCAATCATATCTGAGTCAAATTAATAATGCTGTATGTTTAAGCTGCATGTCTCAGCCTGAGATGAAAAAAATACAGCTACCCTTTGCTGGCGAACCTGAGGATCAACCATCTTTGCCACATCTTTGATATTGAGCTGGTGTTTAGTGCGTTCAGCAACACAACTACAATATTGCTTACGTACGTCTGAAAGATCAATTGTTCCTAATCCTCTGATACGCAGTGGCTTGCTCAACTGACGCTGACATTCCTGATTAATCATATAGCCGGCAATGCCAGAAATTAATCCGTATTCTGACTTCTGGTCATATTTAATATAAGCACCTGCTATCGCTAATATAAAGCACATCAAAAATAATAATCTAATCATTGATCTTTTCAGTTGCATGAAATACAGACTAAAACACAACTATCCTCTTTAGATGTCTCGGTATATTGATTATACACATAATGCAAAAGTTATTCGTCGGGCAAAACGCATACAATCAGGTACAATATAATACATTAACTACCGTGTATTGAATGACACGATATGGACTTATTTAATCAGAAACCTTTACCTCCGCTGGCAGAACAACTGCGTCCGCAGAGTCTTGATCAAGTAATTGGCCAACAGCATCTGATTGGTACAGGAAAACCTTTACGGGTTGCTGTAGAAACCGGACATCTGCACTCCATGCTCCTTTGGGGGCCTCCCGGCGTAGGCAAAACTACACTGGCACGTATTCTGGCACAGAGCTTCAATGCCCAGTTTATTCCACTGTCTGCGGTTTTTTCCGGCGTAAAAGAAATCCGCTTAGCTGTGGAGAAAGCCCAACTGGCTTTACAGCATGGCCAGCGTACTATTCTGTTTGTAGATGAAGTGCATCGCTTCAACAAATCACAACAGGATGCATTTTTACCCTATGTAGAAAACGGCGTATTTACCTTTATCGGTGCCACGACGGAGAACCCTTCTTTTGAAGTTAATCCGGCACTTTTGAGCCGCTCGCAAGTCTATACCCTCCACTCACTCAGCATTGAAGAACTTCAGCAGCTACAGCTAAAAGTTTTCAGCCTACCTGAATTCAAATCATTCAGCATAGATGACGATGCGCAAACATTAATCCTTAACAGTGCCGATGGTGACGGTCGACGTTTTCTTAATTTGCTCGAACAGCTGATTCATACTGCACAGGCACAACAACAAACTAAAATCAGCGCAACCTTAGCAGCCAGCAGTCTAGGCACACAGTTACGCCGTTTTGATAAAGGTGGTGATAGCTTTTACGAACAGATTTCAGCATTACATAAATCTGTGCGTGGTTCTCACCCCAACGCTGCCCTATACTGGTTTAGCCGCATGCTGGATGGTGGCGCAGACCCGCGCTATCTGGCGCGACGGATTATCCGCATGGCGTGGGAAGATATCGGTCTGGCTGACCCTCGGGCGATGCAGATTGCCAATGATGCGGCGCAAACCTATGAACGACTTGGCAGCCCAGAAGGCGAACTGGCTTTAGCTCAGGCAGTATTGTATCTGGCCTGTGCTGCCAAAAGTAATGCAGGTTATGTGGCTTATAATGAGGCACGCGCATTTGTCAAAAAACATCCTACCAGTGAAGTACCGGTACACTTGCGCAACGCACCTACCAAACTCATGAAAGAACTGGGTTACGGTCGTGAATACCGATATGCCCATGATGAACCCCATGCTTATGCAGCCGGTGAAACTTACATGCCGGAAGGAATGGATGAACCAGCATTCTATCAGCCAGCAATACGCGGACTGGAAATTAAAATTGCGGATAAACTGGCTTTTTTACATAATCTTGACGTAGAGGCCGGAAAACAGAATGAAACAAAATAAACAATCCTTGTGTACGATTACAACACAACCATTCGGCTTGATAGATGGTGAGAGTACTACTCTATGGACATTGGCAAATAATGATGGCATGCAGGTATCCATTATGGATTTCGGTGCCATTATTACTTCGATTGTAATGTCCGACAGAAATAACCAACCCGTTGAATGTGTGCTGGGTTTCGATAATGCTGAGAGCTATGCCAGCAATAGCTATCGTAACAGCAATCCGCATCTGGGTGCAGTAATCGGCCGTCATGCCGGCCGTATGAGCTATGCCCGAGCACCACTCAATCACGGACTTGTTCAGCTTACGCCCAATCTGGGGGAACATCATATGCACGGTGGTTATACCGGCTTTGATCAGAAATGGTGGACTGTCAAAGCCACCCACGCCGATGAACACGCGGCTTCCATCACCCTGCAATTATTCAGCCCAGATGGCGAAGAAGGCTACCCCGGCAATCTGAATGTACAGGTATGTTATACCCTCACTGCAAACAATGAATTAAATGTTAATTTTGATGCTCAATCTGATCGGGATACCTTTATCAATCTTACCCAGCATAGTTATTTTAATCTGGCCTTGCATGAACAAACCATCAGTCAGCATCAGCTGTGGCTGTTACCACAGGAAATTATTGTTACCGATAAGGACATGATGCCAACCGGTGCCATTAGCAAAGTACCGGCAGCACTAGATTTTTATTCTGCTCGTCCAATCGCTAACAGTATTATTGATAGCGCCTATGTTTTACCACCATATTCAGTCAATAACATCAGTGCACGCATAAGTGCGCCGGATACAGGCCTATCCATGGCTGTGAAAACCGATGCACCAGTGATGGTGGTTTATAATGCCCAGCATCTGCCCGAACAGCAGATACCACAACGTAAATCTCTTAGACCATTTGCTGCCATCTGCTTCGAGCCGCAAGGCTTTACAGATGCACCTAACCAACCGACATTCCCCAATAATATTCTGCGTGCAGGCGTAGTGTTTAAACAGCATATCACTTACATATTCAGCCGCGACCCTATCCAGCCCGTTACCAGTTAATGTTTCAGGCAGACATTTTGCCGCAACAGTTTCAGATACAAAGCAGAAACGATTGCCAAACAGGGTAAATGTATTGTAGCTGTCAACCATATCTGTAGTATGAACATGATAAAATAGGTACTTCTTTTACTCAATCAATACTGCCTATCATGAAATGGAATGATATTCATGCCATAGCATTCGATCTGGATGGCACTCTGGTCGATTCAATTGCCGATTTATGTACGGCTGCCAACCATATGCGAGCTTCATTAAACTTATCGCCGCTGCCTGCTGCCGAACTCACCACCTACGTAGGTGATGGTCTGTCCAGTCTGGTACACCGTACCCTTAGTGGCAGTAAAGATGGTCAAGTAGATGAAGCAAGCTGGACGCAGGGCTTTA
Organism: Snodgrassella sp.; assembly: GCF_024103505.1. Taxonomy (NCBI): domain Bacteria; kingdom Pseudomonadati; phylum Pseudomonadota; class Betaproteobacteria; order Neisseriales; family Neisseriaceae; genus Snodgrassella; species Snodgrassella sp. Next base: position 87,621 of record NZ_JAGGIJ010000007.1, on the reverse strand, counting down.
CAACCTTTATTGCCTATTACCGCAATCACTTAAGCGTGCATACTCGTCCGTATCCGCAGGTTGAAACTGCGCTGGCTTTGTTCCGAACCCGGGGCTTACCTTTAGCGGTAATTACCAATAAAAATGAAATTCTGGCCGTCGAATTATTGTGCCAGCTCGGTCTAGCCGATGCTTTCAGCCTGATTGTAGGTGGCGACACACTGGCTGAAAAGAAACCCTCTCCCATGCCTTTATTACACACAGCGGAAGTATTAGGCGTACCAATCGGGAATTTATTGATGGTGGGCGACTCAGCTAATGATATTCTGGCTGCCAAGGCTGCCGGCGCATTAAGCTGTGGAGTAACTTGGGGCTATGCCGACATGGGGCAGCTAGCACAAAATGCCCAAACCAAACCAGACATTATTATCGATAACCTGCCACAAATAGATGATGGTATGCGTCATCACGGTAATAGTGATATCCGTGCATGAAGCAAAAAATCAGTTTACGCGCCCGTGCCATCACCATACTGGCACGGCAGGAAATCAGCCGTGCCGAACTGGCACGTAAACTGCGTCCCCATGTTGGCGAGGGTGATAATCTGGAAGCCTTGCTGGATGAGCTAGAACAGCGGCACTGGCAGTCAGATGCACGTTATACAGAAACTTATATCAACAGTAAAAGCAGGCTGCATGGCAATCTGCGTTTGCAACAAAGCCTGAAACAAAAAGGAGTGGATGCTGAGCTGATTGCAGACTATTTACCAGACAAAGACACGCAAATAAGTAATGCTGTGATTGTATTGCAGAAAAAATATCGTAAACCACCGGCTGATTTGAAAGAAAAACATAAATATATGCATTTTCTTGCCTATCGTGGTTTTAGTATGGATATTATTCATGCGGCAATCCAGCAGGCATGGACAGATATTTCCCTGCCCGATGAAGATGAATACTGGCAATAGCAGCAGGATAAATACAAGATATCTCAGACTTCATGTATACCCATGATGAATCAGACATGCATCTTTGATTCAGGAAATCATTATCTAAAAAGCCCGGTTAAATAACCGGGCTTTTTTATCAATACCTAACCTCAATGCAAACTGACATCTTCGCGTTTCAGATGGTCGTTACTGGTGCCTGTGGGCTTACCAGACCAGTAACTGGCCAGAAATGAACCGGAAATATTATGCCACAATGAAAATATTGCACCGGGCAAGGCTGCCATCGGCCCAAAGAAATTAGAACCCAGTACGGCGGCCAGACCAGAATTCTGCATACCTACTTCCAATGCCAACGTGCGGCAGATAGATTTGTCAAAACCAAATAAACGACCACCCCAATAGCCGCCAATAAGACCCAAGGCATTATGCAGAATCACACCGATAACAACAATGGCTGTTTCAATCCCGATTTTATCACTGCTTAACGACACCACAGTAGACAAAACTAAGATAATCAGACACATAGTAATCAATGGTAGTGAAGGCACAACTCTTTTTACCAGTTGAGGCACGAGATAGTTAATTGTTACCCCAAAAGCAATAGGTAAAGCCACGATCAGCAAAATTTCTTTCAGCATATTTACCACAGGCACGGCAATGGAGGCAGAAATATACATTTTTGCCAGTAGTGGTGTCGCAAAAATACCCACAATGGTAGACAAAGCACTGATCGTTACTGATAGTGCCACATCACCTCTAGACAAAAACACCATCACATTGGAAGCTGTACCGCTGGCCACACACCCAACCAACACCATACCTGCCTGCAATTCAGGCGACATATTTAACAACATGGCAATCAGCCATGCTGCTAGTGGCATAATCAGGTAATGCAAGCCAATACCAGCCACTATAGGAGCCGGACGCTTCAATACTCGCGTAAAATCCTCAATTCTCAGTGTCATGCCCATGGATAACATCACCAGCATTAACATTTCAGAAATATAGGGTTTTAACGGAATAAAAACGGTAGGATTATAATAGGCGAAAATAGAACATAAGGCTGCCCACAATGGGAACAGCCTTGTAATGATTGCAATCACGAGAATCGTCTCAAGCGATGACAGAAGTCAGCTTAGGCAGCCATAGCCTTGATTTTGGCAGCCAGACGGCTTTTATGACGTGCTGCTTTGTTTTTATGGAAAACACCTTTATCAGCAATGCGATCAATCACTTTAACGCTTTCGCTGTAAGTCACTTGAGCAGCAGCTTTATCTCCTGCTTCAACGGCTTTCAATACTTTTTTAACCGCAGTGCGAAAAGCGGTACGCAAGCTGGCGTTGTGAGCACGTTGTTTCAGTGCCTGACGAGCGCGCTTACGAGATTGTGCACTATTGGCCATCAATATCTCCTAACATACATATACAAATCATGAAACGCAGAATTTTAATGACTTCGCAGCATAAAAGCAAGTGCCCTTGTTGTTTTTTAGCTGGTAATCAATGCAGACAAGTAATTAAGAATACTTGTCTTAGTCTTGTTTATCATCTTTAATAATGGCATTTTCTGGTAGCCGGCAAAAGTAATCACTGCGCCAGTATGCCTGTGTCCCCTCCTGAATCAGCACCAGACACACCGCCGCCAACGGCAGCGCCAGCAGCATACCGACAAAACCAAGTAATTGCCCAAATGCCATTAATGAAAAAATCACCCAGAATGGAGACAGCCCAATCCGGTCACCCACAATTTTCGGGGTAACAAAGAAACTTTCCAGAAACTGACCAACTGCAAAAACGCCCCACACCATTAATAATCCTGTCCAGCCATCAAACTGCAATAAAGCAGCAAGCGTTGCCAGCAACAGACCGGTAAAAGCTCCCAGATAAGGTACAAACACCAGCAAACCTGCAACCATACCGATTGCGAATCCAGATTCCAGCCCTACCAGCGCCAGTCCCAACCCGTATACCAGCCCCATGATTACCATAACCAGTAACTCACCGCGCAGAAATGCGCCCAGTACGGTGTCCATATTGGTGGCTATACGGTTATAGGTGGGTAAAGCACGGCGAGGAATCAGATGGCGGATACCTGATGTCCAGCGATTCCAGTCCAGTAGAAAATAATACAGTAGAAAAGGCAATAACAGCAGATTGGTAATCCATTCTACCATGCCACTGCCATGCTCCCACACCATGGGCAAGACTTTCGATGCAGCATCCTTAATGCTGGCATTATGAGTTTGAATCCATTCTCCTACATATCTGGACATATAATCCATATCCCAGCGAATGCGGATATGAAAAGTCTGATTCAGCCAAGGAAGAAGCTTATGATGAACCCAGTTAAGAAAATCAGGCAATTTAGCATAAATACTGTCAAACAAATTAATCAGCATCGGTACCACAATTAGCAGTAGCATCACAATTACACTCAGCCCGAGCAACATGACCAGCATAGCTGCTACCGAACGGGAAATTTTCAGACGATGCAGTTTTTCTACCAGCGGATTCAGAATATAAGCCAGCACGCCGGCGGCTGCAAAGGGCATCAAAATGGGTTTCAGCCCGATGAATAGACCGATGGTTACCAGTAGAATCAGTCCGCCAATAACCCACGGCGTAATATTTGAAGGCTTCTTGCTGTTGATATTCATTAATTTTGCACTCAAACTTATCAATAAAAATTTAAGCTTACAGAACCTGTTGCCAATAATTTAGTGACACATTAATTCTGATAATAACTGAATAAATACAGTACTGGAATGGTAAAGTGCCGCTATTAGGTTAAAATTATATATTATTTGCAAATATAATTACCCATAAGAAAATAAAAGTTAATCTCCAGCTATAGCTCATTTCTAGCCAGAAAAAAGGCTGTTCGAAAATACTCGAACAGCCGGCAATAAAAGCATTTACTGTTTATTTTTTACGCTGGGGTGGCAAATCAGTACAAGTACCCATTGCCACTTCAGCAGCCATTCCTATGGATTCACCCAATGTCGGATGCGGATGAATTGTGCGGCCAATATCGTCTGCATCACAACCCATTTCAATGGCCAGACAGATTTCGCCAATCATATCACCAGCACTCGGGCCAACAATAGCGCCACCAATAATCAAGCCACTGTCTGCATCAAAAATCAGTTTGGTAGCACCCTCACTGCATCCATTGGCTACAGCACGGCCGGAAGCTGCCCACGGAAATACTGCTTTGTTGATTTTCACACCTTCTTTTTTAGCCTGATCTTCCGTCATACCTACCCACGCTACTTCCGGATTGGTATAAGCCACACCCGGAATCACGCGCGCATCAAAGTAAGCCTGATGGCCGGCACAGTTTTCTGCGGCCACATGAGCTTCATGCACAGCTTTATGCGCTAACATCGGCTGACCGACAATATCACCAATAGCATATATATGTGGCACATTGGTACGCATCTGCTTGTCAACATTAATAAAGCCACGATCAGTTACAGCTACACCGGCATTTTCAGCCCCGATCAGTTTACCGTTAGGGGCACGACCAGCAGCTACCAGTACCAAATCATAGCGCTGTGGTTCAGTTGGCGCCTTGGCTCCTTCAAACGTAACATAAATACCATCTTCTCTGGCTTCAACAGCCGTGGTTTTGGTATTCAGCATAATATTATCAAAACGATGTTCGTTTTTCTTCTGCCAGATTCTAACCATATCCCGGTCAGCACCTTGCATCAGGCCATCCATCATTTCAACCACATCCAGACGTGCGCCAAGCGTACTGTACACGGTACCCATTTCCAGACCGATGATGCCACCGCCGATAATCAGCATTTTCTCAGGCACAAATTTCAATGCCAGCGCACCAGTTGAATCGACAATTCGAGGATCTTCAGGAATAAATGGCAAATTAACCACACGGCTACCGGCAGCAATGATGGTATTTTTGAAAGCCAGTGTTGTCGTTTCACCAGTTTCAACCTTGCCTTCACCTGAAGTCAATTTAACTTCAATGTGATGCGGGTCAATATAACGGCCATTACCACGGATAATATCTACTTTACGGGTTTTAGCCATACCCGCCAACCCACCAGTCATTCTGGCTACAACTTTTTCCTTATAGCTGCGTAACTGATCAATATCGATTTTCGGTGCCGGATATTCTATACCATTGGCTTTAAGCTCTTTGACTTCATCAATTACCGCAGCATTATGCAGCAAAGCTTTGGAAGGGATACAACCCACATTCAGACACACGCCTCCCAAAGTAGCATAACGTTCTACGATGGCAACTTTCAATCCTTCATCAGCCGCAGCAAAAGCAGCAGAATAGCCACCCGGGCCTCCACCAAGCACAACTACATCATATTCAGCATCACTGCTGCCACTGTAACTGGCGGCCTGTGGCGCGGCTGCTGGCGCACTTTCTGTTGCCGTAGCTGCGGATACTTCTGCTTTGGTTGCAGCTTCTATCACCGCAATCACACCACCTTCAGAAATTTTATCGCCAACTTTAACTTTAACGTCTTTCACCACCCCGGCTACCTCAGCCGGTACATCCATAGTAGCCTTATCTGTTTCCAGCGTAATCAGCGTATCATCTACCGCAACGGTATCGCCCGGTTTGATTTCTACTGCAATAATATCGACATTTTGATAATTGCCAATATCCGGTACTTTTAATTCAATTAAGCTCATGGTCTAACCCTTTGCCTGACTGTTGCAATCAATACAACAGCAATTACCTGTATTTCATGCATTCAGGCTGCCAGAAACCTATCTGTTTTCAGGCAGCCTCTAATTGAAGACTTACAGAGATACGCGGCGGAAATCAGCCAACAACTGACTGATAAATACCAGAAAACGCATACCGGCTGCACCATCAATCACACGGTGATCAAAAGACAGAGACAGCGGGCACTGCAAGCGCGGTTCAAATTCTTTCCCATTCCAGCTCGGTTTAACCTGAGATTTGCATACGCCCAGAATAGCCACTTCCGGTGCATTAATAATTGGCGTAAAGCCAGTACCACCAATGCCGCCCAAAGAAGAAATGGTAAAGGAAGCGCCCTGCATTTCCTGTGGCTTGAGTTTACCCTCGCGAGCCCGTTTACTCATGTCGGACAGTTCCTGCGTGATTTCCTTCAAGCCTTTCTGGTCGGCATTCTTGATAACCGGTACCACCAAACCATTCGGCGTATCAGCAGCAAAGCCAATATGAATGTATTTCTTCAGAATCAGGTTATCGCCATCGAGAGAAGAATTGAATTCCGGAAATTCCTGTAAAGCTTTCACACAGGCCAGAATAATGAACGCCAACGGAGATACTTTAATACCAGCTCGTTCCCATTCTTTATTCAATTGTTTGCGGAATACCTCCAGATCAGTCATGTCAGCATCTTCATGCAAAGTAACATGAGGAATCATTACCCAGTTACGCGCCAGATTCTGACCGGATATTTTCTTGATACGCGACAGCTCTTTGACTTCGATCTCACCAAATTTACTGAAATCCACCTTAGGCCACGGCAATAAATCCAGCCCACCGCCAAGAGAAGCACCTGCACCACCCTGTTCAACTTTCTGCATCACAGATTTAACAAAGCTACGCAGGTCTACCGGTGTAATACGCCCTTTACGGCCACTGCCGGTTACCCGTGCCAGATCTACACCCAGTTCACGAGCCAGTTTGCGTACAGACGGGCTGGCATGGGCTTTTGCAAAGCCTTTTTCATCAATATCAGAGCTACCAAAAGCTTGTGGAACTTGGCTCTTGATTTCAGCACGCAAATCATTGTTCTCTGCAGATGGCGTTGCAGCAACCTGTTTTTTGATTTCTGCCACCTCGTTTTGTGCTGGTGTTGCTGAAGTATCCGCAGCAGTGCTGGCAGATGCAGCAGCCACTTCAATTAGGGCACTGCCTTCAGAAACCTTGTCACCTACTTTCACATGCACCGCAGTAACCTTGCCGGCAACTGTAGACGGTACATCCATAGTAGCCTTGTCGGTTTCAAGTGTAACCAGTGTCTGATCAACAACCACTTCATCACCGACTTTAATATCCACCTCAATCACATCTACATTAGAGAAATTACCAATATCAGGCACTTTCACTGCAACAGATTGTGCAGATGTGTTGGTCGTGGCAATGGCTGGTGTGACTGGTGCTTCAGCTGCCGGCGCAGCAGCACTGGCAGCATCAGTAGCTTCCACTTTTACAATTACATTGCCTTCTGAAACCTTATCACCCACCTTAACCAGCACTTCTTTAACCACACCAGCATGGTCAGCAGGTACATCCATAGTGGCTTTATCGGTTTCGAGCGTAATCAGCGTATCATCTACCGCAATACTATCGCCAACCTTGACCGCCACATCAATAACATCGACACCAGTATAATTACCAATATCAGGCACTTTTATTTCTACAATCTGACTCATCATTATGTCCTTTGGTGACAGCAGGCATATACCTGCGTCTGACAATCGTTAGCTGCTATAGCCAAACCTGCCTGAAAGACATATGCATTCAGGCAGTCGGTTCATTAGCGTGTCCAGCTCGGTTCTACATCAGCTTTGATACCATATTTATTGATGGCATCCTGTACAACCTGTTTGCTGATTTTGCCTTCATCAGCCAGACCATTCAGGGCAGCCACCGCCACGTGGTAACGGTTGATTTCAAAGAACTCACGCAAATTGTCACGGGAATCACTGCGACCAAAGCCATCAGTACCCAGCACCGTAAATATATCCTGTGGTACATAGGCGCGGATACGGTCTGCAAAGTGACGTACATAATCAGTTGACGCCACAATCGGACCTTCGTGACCAGAAAGCAGTTGAGTCACATAAGGCACCTTCTGCGTATCAGTAGGATGCAGACGATTATAGCGCTCAATATTGATACCATCGCGATACAGTTCATTAAATGAAGTTACACTCCAGATGTTCGCATCTACATCAAAATCCTGTTTCAGCAGTGTGGCAGCAGCAATCACTTCCTGCAAAATCACACCACAGCCCATCAGCTGAACTTTGTGCTTGCCACCAGTTCCTTCCTGTAACAGATACATACCTTTCAGAATCTGCTGCTCAATACCTTCTCGCTGTGGCATGGTCGGATGTTTGTAATTTTGATTCATTAGCGTGATGTAGTAGAACACATCTTCACGTTCTACATACATACGGTGCATACCGTGCTGAATAATCACGGCCACTTCATAAGAGAAAGACGGATCATAAGAAATACAGTTAGGAATCAGCTCAGCCTGAATATGGCTATGACCGTCCTGATGCTGTAAACCCTCACCATTCAAGGTTGTACGGCCAGAAGTACCACCCAGCATAAAGCCACGTGCTCGCTGATCACCAGCAGCCCAAGCCAGATCGCCAATACGCTGGAAGCCAAACATTGAATAGTAAATATAAAACGGAATCAGCGGATAATCATTATTGGAATAGCTTGTAGCTGCTGCAATCCACGAGCTCATAGCACCGGGTTCGTTAATGCCTTCCTGAAAAATCTGACCATTTTTAGATTCTTTATAGAACATCAGTTGATCATGATCCTGAGGCGTATAAATCTGGCCTTTTGGATTCCAGATAGCATACTGACGGAATAGACCTTCCATACCAAAAGTACGGCTTTCATCCGGAACAATTGGTACTACCCGTTTACCAATATTCTTATCTTTCAACAGTGTGCTCAGAATACGCACAAATGCCATTGTAGTAGAAAATTCACGATCACCACTATCCTGCAACTGTGGAGCAAATTCACTTAGCGGAGGAATCGGTAATTGTTCAGAATCAGGATGACGATATGGCAGATAACCACCGAGCTGAGCACGGCGCTCTTTCATATACTTCATTTCTTCACTGTCTTCAGGCAGACGGAAAAATGGCAGCGTATGCTCCATCTCTTCATCAGTTACCGGAATCTGGAAACGATCACGGAACTGTTTCAAAGACTTCATATCCATTTTCTTGGCCTGATGGGCAGTGTTCTGTGCTTCACCAGACGCACCCATACCATAACCTTTAATGGTTTTAGCCAGAATCACTGTGGGACGACCATCTGGATTATTTACTGCTTCATAGTATGCCGCATACACCTTATGCGGATCATGACCACCACGATTCAGTGACCAGATCTCATCATCTGACATATTTGCCACCATAGCTTTCAGCTCAGGCGTATTGAAGAAGTGTTCGCGCACATAAGCGCCATTTTGTGATTTATACATCTGATAATCGCCATCAACACACTCTTCCATGCGTTTCTTCAGCAGATTATCCTTGTCCTGTGCCAGCAAAGCATCCCATTTGCTGCCCCAGATTACTTTCAGTACATTCCAGCCCGCACCACGGAAGTTGCCTTCCAGTTCCTGAATAATTTTTCCGTTACCACGTACTGGACCATCCAGACGTTGCAGATTACAGTTGACGACAAAAATCAGATTATCCAGACCATCGCGGGCAGCCAATGCTATAGCACCCTGACTTTCTGGTTCGTCCATTTCGCCATCGCCACAGAACACCCATACCTTACGCCCCTGAGTCTTGGCCAGACCGCGGGATTCCAGATATTTCAGCAAACGTGCCTGATAAATACCCTGTATTGGACCTAGTCCCATAGATACAGTCGGGAATTGCCAGAAATCAGGCATCAGCCATGGATGAGGATATGAAGACAGACCATTGCCATTAACTTCCTGACGGAAATTACGCATTTGTTCTTCAGTCAGGCGTCCCTCAACAAAAGCACGGGCATAAAAGCCTGGAGCACTATGACCTTGGAAGAAAACCAAATCACCTTCCTGATTCTCTGTTTTACCATGCCAGAAATGATTAAAACCAACATCATACAAAGTAGCGCAAGACTGGAAGCTAGCAATATGTCCGCCAAGCTCTAGATTTTTTTTGCTGGCATTTAATACCAGTGCTGCTGCATTCCAGCGCACCAGTGAACGAATGCGATGTTCTAATTCATGATTACCCGGTGATTTCTTTTCTTTACCAACAGGAATAGTATTTAAATAAGCGGTAGTGGCACTGAACGGCATATAAATGCCCCTGCGACGTATATAACGCACCAGATTTTCCATCAAATAATGAGCGCGTTCAGGTCCCTCTTCTTTCAGCACCGAGCTGAGCGAATCCAGCCATTCCTGGGTTTCAATCGGATCGATATCTTGATCATGGAAGTCAGCAGACATAGCAATATCCTCTTTCATATGGGATTGAGTCATGAACAAAACACTTTATGTTGTTGTTATTTCATCTATTATTTTTTTTAATCAATTGCTTTACCAAATTAATTAGAAAAAATACATAAAATTCAAACAACTTACAATAAATCTGCATAATCTTAATTGAACAAAAGCATATATTATTGTGGCGCAACATACTGTATTTACTTTCAAATCGTACCAGTGTGAGACGTAAACAGCAATGTTTTTTTACACCAATTTTCTGATTTAAAACAAATCAATGGATTGTCACAAATTAAGCCATATCAACCGTTTACCATTTTTTTTAAATGAAAAATATCGATAATTGAATCAAATAAAAGTAAATATAAATAATATAATTTAAGCCAATACATATTCATCATTAATAAAATCTATCACTAATTGATGTTTTTCTTAGAAAAATCAGCCCAGTATTGCAATACAAGGTCTTACATAAGCTAACTGTAAAAAACATTATTCCTGCGCATATTCTGACTATGGCTAATCAACCCAAAACTTAGCAATATAAATGGCGTTACCTGTGAATGAAAAGTAAGAGACAGCAGCATAAATCACCAAATTCATCTACTATAGCTACGATACTTACCCTTTAAATTTTAACTGTATGCCCTTAATTTAAATTAAATAGTAATTTAAAATTTAAAGAAATTTCCGCAAAGGACAGGACATGGCTGAACGTAACTATTATGAAATTCTGGGTGTAGACCGCAAAGCCAGTGATGACGATATCAAAAAAGCCTATCGCAAATTGGTACGCAAATATCATCCCGATGTCAGCAAAGACCCGGATGCCGTAGCCAAAACCAGCGAAATCAACATCGCCTATGAAACCCTGCACAATAAGGAAAAACGCGCAGAGTACGATGATATGCTGGCTAACCCTTTCCGGCAGGGCGGCCAGCAAAATGGTGCAGGCCGTAATGGCTATGAATATCAGCAATACGATTTTGATCCAAGCCATTTTAGTCAGAACGGAGCGTTTGGCAGCGGAGACTTTCGCTTTGATGATTTGTTTTCTGCTTTTGGCAGCAGTAACCGGCATGGCTTTCAGCAGAATCATACCGACCCGATGCGCGGTGAAGACCAGCATGCCGAGCTGGTAATTGATATTGCTGCGGCCTATCAGGGTGCGCAGCGTAACCTGTCACTGGATATGCCCACACTGAATGCTCAAGGGCAAATGACATATGCACGCAAAACCCTGAATGTAAAAATTCCAGCAGGCATTACCGAAGGACAGCAGATTCGGCTTAGTGGTCAAGGACTACCCGGCTTTAATGGCGGAACAGCCGGAGATTTATACCTGAAAATCAGCTTTCGTAATGAAGAAAATCTCTATGTCCAGAATCGCAAAGATGTTTACCAACGCATCAATGTTGCGCCGTGGACAGCTGCTCTGGGCGGCAAAACCGATATAACCACTCCTGCCGGCGCGTTAAGCGTGAATATTCCTGCCAATAGTCATAACGGTCAGAAAATGCGTTTAAAAGGAAAAGGCATACCAGCAAAAGAAGCAGGTGATTTATATTTATTGATTAATATTGTGCTGCCACAAGCCAGTACCGAAGCCGACCGTGCCGCATGGCAGACATTAGCCTCGCATTATGCTGCTTTTCAGCCACAGAACCACGATTGATAGCAGGAGCGCAAAATGAATAACAACCACCAAGATGTAGAATTAAGCTTTGATGATCTGGTTCGCGCCTGCGACAATCAAAGTAACTGGATATTAAGCCTGATAGCCGAAAGCGTTATTCCCGTTGAACAGGAACCACAATTGGCACGTTATACCGGCTATCACATGGCTATAGCCCGCCGTGCATGGCGCATCCATCGTGATTTCAATGCCAGTGCCAGTGCAACAGCCCTTATCCTGCAACTGCTCGACGAGCTGGAAGATCTGCGCCGGCGCAGCTAATTCGGTTCAAATTATTATTATATATACCGTTTATTACTGATCGTTATCCGGTAATTGCGCTGACCCCATCCGCCGTAAAATCACATTGGCTTTACGACGGATTTCCTGATCGTGTGGATGATCGACGTAATAAAGTGGTCTGGGTACACGTGCAGCCAGCTTCGCTGCCTGTTGCGCAGACAATTGCATTGCCGTCCGCCCATATATGGTTTCACTCGCAGCTTCTGCTCCGAATACCCCATAGCCCCATTCTATTACATTCAGATATAAAGTAAAAATTCGGTCTTTATTAGTCGTAGCCTCCAGCAAAGAAGTAATCACCGCTTCTTCTGCCTTGCGCCAGTAATGTCGACTTTCAGACAAAAACAGATTTTTTGCTAATTGCTGGCTGATTGTTGAACCACCAGCCTTAATCCTGCCCTGATGTTCATTTTTCTTAATTGCTGTGCGAATACCATTCCAGTCAAAACCATCATGCTCGGCAAAGCGAGCATCTTCCGAAGCAATCAGGGCTTTTTTCAGATTAGGCGAAATCCGGTTATAAGCTACCCACTGATAATTTAATTGAGTATCAGGATGAGTTGTAGCCAGCTCATGCATACGCAATAGCATAAACATAGTACGGTGTGGCGCCACAGCACGATATGTCAACAGACTACCATACACATAAGCATTAAATAGCAAAAATATCGTTACCAGTATAATTAACAAATTGCGCACTATGCTCATGCCTGCTCCATCTCAACACGAATCTGACTAGTCACCGATCTGATATCTGGTCTGAATCCATGCCACAACTCATACGAAGCCGCAGCCTGTGCGACCAACATACCAAGACCATCAGCCAACTGAGAACATCCGGCGGCCTGTGCCTGAAGCAAAAAAGGAGTGAGCTTTCGCGCATACATCATATCGAATACCAGTTGTGCCCGCGCCAGTACAGCGGACGGCACAGGTAATTCCTGTCCATGTAAACTGCCAGAGGTCGCATTAATTATCACATCATAATGCGGTTCAATCTGGTTTAATTTACACCAGTTCACCTGATGCGCCTGTGCCAATGCCTGTGCTTTATCTACAGAGCGGTTGGCAATAGTTAGCGACGCAGGCTGTTGCTGCAAAAGCGGCTGAATCACCCCACAGGCAGCCCCACCGGCACCTAGCAATAAGATATGCTTGTCATGCAACGAGAATGACATTAACTCCTCAATTGCCCGAACCAGCCCGATACCATCAGTATTGTCCCCTAATAAATGCCCGTCGCGCCAAAACAGCGTGTTAACCGCTTTAGCCGCCTGTGCCCGTGCTGTTAATATATCAGCCAATTCGAAAGCTTCGTGTTTAAAAGGCACTGTAACATTGGCTCCAATTCCGCCTGTAACAAAAAAATCGCGTGCAGTTTTTGCAAATTCATCAAATGGAACCAAACATCGCTCATAAATTAACTTACGTCTCTCCTGAGCAGCAAAAGCCTGATGTATTTGCGGAGAACGGCTATGTGCTATTGGATTACCAAAAACGACAAACACCTTTCTTCTCCCCTCATGTGTAAAAATTGTCCCTATTATCCAGCCTACGCTCACGAATAGCAAAAAGCCATCTTTATCATACAATAATTGATTACCTAAGATTCAGAATATCAGAATCAGCACAGCGCGAAGAAAAATCAATTATTTTGATGTATAGATTAAATTCAAACCAGTGTATTGTCTTGCACAGATGCAGCGTTTCAAACACCACCAGCTCATCGCTGAAATAGTGGCGCAGCCTCCTATGATGACTGCTATCCGGTCACATCACTCACTAATTCTGCTTCTCATTCATCAGCAAATACAAAGTGACACATTCCATCAACAGATCAAAACTGAAACAAACCAACTCAGCCCATAATTTATCGCATCTACTTAAAACAGACAGACAGCCACTACCCCCTAATAACATCAGCCGATAGTTTACGAAATCTGATACAAACCAGAGTGAAGATATATAACAAATTGTTTTAAAAAAAATAATTTAAGAGACGATAAAAAAAGGCTTTTTTTTTACATCAGTGCATTTTTTTTACAAAGCGATTGTGGCAGAATCAAATTAACTTAAAAAGAGAGTACCCTACTCTCCAGACCTTAATGGGAGTCCTGAAATGTCAGTAAAAAATGTAGTTAACCTGATTGAAGAAAACGAAGCCAAATTTATAGATTTGCGTTTTACCGATACCAAAGGCAAACAGCAACACGTATCCGTACCTGCCCGGATTGTACTGGAAGACCCTGAAGAATGGTTTGAAAACGGTCAGGCTTTTGATGGTTCATCTATCGGTGGCTGGAAAGGTATTCAGGCTTCTGATATGACTCTGAAACCAGATGCATCAACAGCATTCATTGATCCATTTTACGATGATACTACCGTCGTTTTAACCTGTGATGTCATCGATCCAGCTAATGGACAAGGTTATGATCGCGATCCGCGCTCCATCGCCAAACGTGCTGAAGCCTACCTGAAATCCACCGGCATCGGTGATACCGCTTTCTTTGGCCCAGAACCAGAATTTTTCGTGTTTGACGGCATAGAGTGGCAAACCGACATGAGTGGCACACGTTACAAAATTCATTCCGAAGAAGCAGCATGGTCTAGTGGCGAATCTTATGATGGCCAGAATACCGGCCACCGCCCAGGTGTTAAAGGTGGTTATTTCCCAGTTGCACCAGTTGATTCCGGTCAGGATTTACGTTCCGCCTGCACCCAGACATTAGAAGCCATAGGTATCCCCGTTGAAGTACATCACCATGAAGTTGCAACGGCTGGTCAGATGGAAATCGGCACCCGCTTCAATACCTTGGTGCGTCGGGCTGACTGGACTCAGGACATGAAATACGTCATTCAGAATGTAGCGCACAACTTTGGTAAAACAGCTACCTTTATGCCAAAACCCATTATGGGAGATAATGGTTCTGGAATGCATGTGCATCAATCTATCTGGAAAGACGGACAGAACTTGTTTTCCGGCGATGGCTATGCAGGTCTGTCTGACTTAGCGTTATATTACATTGGTGGCATCATCAAACATGCCAAAGCACTGAATGCATTAACCAACCCATCAACCAATTCCTACAAACGTCTGGTACCGCATTTTGAAGCGCCAACCAAACTGGCTTACTCTGCCAAAAACCGTTCGGCATCTATCCGCATTCCGTATGTAGCCAGCTCAAAAGCACGCCGTATCGAAGCACGCTTTCCAGATCCTACCGCTAATCCTTATCTGGCTTTCGCTGCACTATTAATGGCCGGTCTGGATGGTATCCAGAACAAAATTCATCCGGGTGACCCATCAGATAAAAACCTGTACGACCTGCCACCAGAAGAAGATGCCTTAGTACCAACCGTATGTGCATCTCTGGAAGAAGCACTGGATGCCCTCAAAGCTGACCACGAATTTCTTACCCGTGGAGGAGTATTCAGCCAAGACTGGATCGATAGCTACATCGAATTCAAGAGCGAAGATGTAAAATGTATACGCATGGCTCCGCACCCACTTGAATTTGAAATGTATTACAGCCTGTAATCAGCCATAGTAGCATCAAGCTAACTCATCAAGACCGTTACTCAGGATACAAGCCAAACCGGTAAGTTTATCCTGCCAGTGTAACGGTCTTATTTACATTTGTTTATTCTGCCAGCCGATAAAATAACTTTATAGCCACATATCGCCTGCAAAAATCTTTTATTTGCTTAATTCAGCAATTTTCCCTATCACTGATCATCAATCTTCTTAATAATAAAACAATTCATACCGTCGCAATAGCAGACTATTACTTGTGTATTTTCTCTTATTGACATAGTACAGCGCAGGGATTCATAGCGATGATGTCTACTATACGGTAACATTATACTTATCTGAAGCTAAAACATTTTCATTATGACAGCGCAAGACATGCTCGCCACTATAGACCTTGGTTCCAATAGTTTTCGGCTCCAGATTTGCCATAATCAGAGCGGGCACCTACAAGTAGTAGATTCCATCAAAGAAATGGTGCGTTTAGCTGCCGGGCTAGACGAGCAAAAAAATCTTGATCAGGCTTCTCAGCAACGTGCATTAAACTGTCTGGCCAGATTCGGAGAAAGGCTACGTGGCTTTAAACCCGATCAGGTACGGGTTGTTGCAACCAACACTTTTCGTGTGGCCAAAAATATCAGCCAGTTTATCCCGCAGGCAGAAGCAAAACTAGGTTTTCCCATTGATATTATTGCCGGGCGTGAAGAGGCACGCCTGATTTACACCGGCGTTGTGCATACCCTCCCACCCAAAGATGAAAACATGCTGGTAATCGATATCGGTGGTGGTTCAACTGAATTTGTCATCGGGCATGACTTACAGCCAGCCATCACCGAAAGCCTCAACCTAGGCTGCGTATCCTACAGTATGCGTTTCTTCCCTCGCAGTAAAATAAATAACAAGAATTTTCAGGCAGCAGTTAACAGTGCCCGTGCTGAAATTCAGCGTATCTCTGTTGCACTAAAAAATATAGGCTGGAAATATGCTATCGGTACATCTGGTTCGGCACGTTCCATTCGCGATGTTATTGCTATTGGTGACGAATCCACTGATGCCATCACCGCCACACAAATGCACAAAATCGCTAATCACATCATAGCAGCAGGCAGCATCAAAAAAGCCAAACTGGAAGGATTAAAAACAGACCGGATGGATGTTTTTGCTGGTGGTCTGGCCGTTATGATTGCAGCTTTTGCCGAACTGAACATCAGCGAAATGACCATCACTGATGCAGCACTACGTGATGGTGTATTTTATGACATGATCGGGCGCCAACTTGGCGACGACATGCGCAACCAAACTATTACCGATTTTCAGAAACGTTACCATGTTGATACTGCTCAGGCACACAGAGTAGCCACTCTGGCGCAGATGATATTCAGCCATCTAACTGCCACCGTGACACCGGATCATCCAGAACAGTGGCAACAGTATATACGCTGGGCTGCCCAACTACACGAAATCGGTCTGGACATTTCCCATACCGGCTTTCACAAACATGCCGCCTATATCCTTGAGCAGGCTGATATGCCCGGCTTTTCTCGTAAAGAACAACACATACTTGCTACTATGGTACTGGGACAACGTGGAGATCTACGTAAAATTGCCGAATTTATCCAGCAGGAAATGTTGTGGCTAAGCATACTTTCACTGCGGCTAGCTGCATTATTCTGCCGGTCTCGGCAAAATATTCAGATACCTATAAACCATTGCAATATCTACTATCACAAAGGCGCCAAACAATTAGTAATCAGCACAGGCACAGAATGGCTCACTCACAACCCCCTGACCGCAAGTGCCTTATTGCAGGAATCAGCTTTATGGCACAAAATTGGCTTACAGCTAGAAATCAGGGCTATTTGATCCCTATTTAGTCAAGGATGTCCTATGAATATACCGCCACATGCTTCCAGTAATAAACTAGCTCAGACACACAGTCTGCCCAGTCTGGCACATCGCAGCAACGTCAGCGGCATGCCAACACAATCACTGTCTATTATCAGGATTACATCCAGACAACTGCATAGTCACAGCTATACCGGCGCGGATATATCCAATAAAAATATCCCGGCTCCTACAAAAGATAGCCTTACATGGATTCATTTAATCGGCATTACCGATAATGAACAGCTACACCAGCTATTACAGACATTCAACATCCATGAACTGGCAATGGAAGACATACTTAGTCGCAAACAACGTCCTAAAATCGAAAATTACGGACATTATCTGTTTGTGGCTGCACGTGTCTTTGCCTATAAAAAACAGAAACTGCAATACAACCAGATATACATCATCATCGGCCAAAACTACATCATCACCTTTCAGTTCGAACCCCTGGGACTACTAGAAGTAATCCGCGAATATATCCAGTACAATTACAGCGAAATCTATAACAAAGGCATTGATTTTCTTGCTTACTCATTATTGGATCGAATTGTTGATGATTACTTCGTTACAGTAGATGAATTTGATAATCGTGTCGAAGGTTTGGATAAACAGCTATTTAGCAACAAAAATAAAAACCTGCTGGTTTCCATCCATCAACTGAAACGTGATGCCATCAACTTACGGCGTACCCTGTCCCCCATTCGAGATATTGTCGGCCGTATCGTACATAATGAATTTCCACTGTTCACCAAAGACATACACGTCTATTTACTGGATGTTTACGACCACACCCAGCAACTAATGGAAACCCTTGACAGCGCGCGCGACACCGTAATGGGCATGATGGATGTTCACCTGTCTTATCAATCCAACCACCTTAATGAACAAATGCGCATGCTCACCGTGTTTACCATAATCGTCATGCCACTGAATGTCTTAACCGGCATATATGGCATGAATTTTGACAACATGCCTGAGCTGCACTGGCACTATAGCTACTATGTAGTACTCAGCCTTATGGCAACTTTAATCATTAGCCTACTAACATATTTTTATAGAAAACATTGGTTATAACTACGGATTCTATCAAAACAAACAGCATTCACAGAGAGACATTAAATAACGCATACATCAGAGGCAATCTCAAGAGGTAATCTCATGATAACAACGTCATTGCCACCATAAAGTGGCAACATCCACCCTCCATGTCCGTTCTTATATTCCTCAGCATGAGCAAATTTTTATAGTGACGTACATAGCAGCAATATACACAAACTGCTGGTTTAGGTAGTTTATGCCTGTCCCAGTCGTTATTCTGGCAAATTTGTAGTAACATTATTCGTCGAACAGGTATCCATACACGCCAGCGAACACCTTACCTTTTACGTCTCTGTTAACCATGTCAAACGTACCAGCATAGACACTGGCATCTGGGTTCAACCACAGGATAGTCTGCAATGCTCCGTCCGCCATACCAATAGCAGCTATTTCAATATCGTAACCATTGATAAAAATAGCAACCCACAGTAGTACCCCTACTATGTATCAACAGTAAAAAACAGGCTTGTCTTTTTCAGAAAGGCATTTTTCGCAAAGAAGCGCGTTTAAAAACTGCGGAAACCAAACACAAACCATACACTGATTATTATTGAAAGTTGAAATAAATGTTTACAGGCATCGTTCAGGGTTTAGGCATCGTCACCGCCATTAATGAGCACCACCAGCTACGTACCTTACAAGTACGTCTGCCAGAAAACGCCAGCGATAACCTCAGTATTGGCGCCTCCATCGCCAACAACGGCTGCTGCCTCACCATCACAGCTATCAAAGGAAACGAAGTATGTTTCGATATCATGGCAGAAAGTCTGGCTAAAACCAATCTGGGGCTGCTGCAAGTAGGCGATGCAGTCAACATTGAACGTGCCGCACGTTATGGTGATGAAATCGGTGGACATATCATGAGCGGCCATATTTTCACCACCACCACCATCAGCCGGATTGAAGATACCCAGAATAACCGCACCATCTGGTTTAACCTCCCCGACAATACCAAGCCCTATATCCTCACCAAAGGCTTTATTGGCCTCAATGGTTGCAGCCTTACTATCGGTGAAGTAACCGCAACTGAATTTAATGTACACCTCATTCCCGAAACCATAAACCGAACTCTGTTTGGAAGCTGCCAAGTAAATGATTGCATTAATCTGGAACTAGACGCACAAACACAAGCAATCGTTGACACCGTACAAAAATACATGCAACAGCACGCCGATAAATAAAAAATTTATTAATATTTAATAACGTATAGTATAAATAGCCCTAGTGAGACATGCTACCTGTTTTAGCACCTTATATCCAATCAGAGTCACATTATTTAATACCTTACAAGGTCTTCCAGAACTATAACCCATTAATTAGTTACCGTTCTTGTTTATGGCAAACCAGTTAAAAGATATAACCTAATCCGTATAATTAAACCGTTTAATATGCCTGTTTTGCTATGGGCTGCTAAAGTTGAATATAATCATTAGGTATACCATTTAACTTCCTCAGTTGATATACACTATTTCCTTAAGCGTCGATTCATAATCTACTCTTACGTTTAACGGATAACCACCATATTCAGCCAGATTACTCAGCTAACGGCCGGTTACCCAAACTCAAATTGCTGAATATATTAATAAAAAAATATCGGAATACTTTTTGCCAATATCGCAAATCTGGAAAAATATGGACCAATTAATTCAAGAATACGTTATCAAACATTTTGCCTGCAAATGAAATCAGCGTTAACAAACCTCATCGGTATCGTGTTTTACCACCAGATGAAATTTATACAAGTTTACCGATTCGAACTGAATACCTTCGTGAATCCGCTTTCCTTATTGCATAAATAGCTGTTTTCATAGGATTGACTCACGCTCCCATTGGTAAAGTGAGTCAATAAATCACATATGACGCAAGTGATTAATCCGGTTGTCCAGTGTAGGATGAGTACTAAAAAGTGAATCAGCAGCTTCGCTGGCAATTCCCATAGCAGACATACCGGCTGGCAGATGACTTACCTCACCTTTCAAACGCTGTAAAGCAGCAATCATTTTCGGAGCCCCCACCAGTCGGGCTGCACCAGCATCAGCACGATATTCGCGATGGCGGCTAAACCACATCACAACCAGACTGGCCAGAAAACCAAAAGTTATCTGTAAAATCATACTCGCCATGTAATAAGTATTATAGGACACCTCACCATCATCATTTCTGGACACAGCTTCTGCAATACGGCGAGCCCAGAAGAAAACAAAAGTATTAACCACACCCTGCAACAATGTCATTGTCACCATATCACCATTGCCAATATGAGCCATTTCATGGGCAAGTACTGCTTCTACCTCATCCTGCGACATACCGTGCAATAAACCCGTACTGACAGCAATCAGCGAACTATTACATGTGGCACCGGTGGCAAAAGCATTTGGTTCAGGCGAATCATAAATAGCCACTTCCGGCATAGAAATATTCCATTGACTGGACAGATTCGCAACCGTATTCAACAACCAAGCTTCAGCAGCTGTTTTTGGCTGGCCAATTATTTGACCATTAACCGAATTGAGTGCCAACGTTTTGGACATAATCAGAGAAACAACAGATCCAGTAAAGCCAACTACAGTGGCCAGCAATAACAAACTGCACAGAGCACTGCCATGAACCTTAATTCCCAAAAGCGCACAAAGAATATTCAGAACAACATTAATAACAATGATGACTGCAAAATTGGTAACAATAAACAATATAATACGTTTCACATTATGCCCTTTTAATTTCTGCAAAATTTAGTCAGCACAATATTAGTGACATATTTAATCATCAATAATCAATTTGTAATCACACTGGCTGGTGTATAAAACAAAGCAGAATTCTCATTTGAGTAATATCAAAAAAGACCAAAGATATTGAATTTAACCATCCAAATCATCACAACTGAGCCATATCAAGCAATTCACATATATCTTTATAATACTAAAATACCAAAAACCGCCAAGCTTTATAGACGCACTTCACCATGACCCAAAACAATCCATTTCTGGCTAGTCAGTCCTTGTAAGCCTACAGGGCCACGCACATGAATTTTATCAGTAGAAATACCAATCTCAGCGCCCAAACCATACTCATATCCATCAGCAAAGCGAGTCGATGCATTAACCATTACACTAGCTGAATCTATCGCACGTAAAAATAACTGAGCATGAGGTAAATTATCAGTAACAATAGTATCAGTATGATGACTGCCATAGTGATTGATGTGACTAATAGCCTCATTAACATCATTCACAACTTTAATCGAAAGAATCGGAGCCAGATATTCAGTTGACCAATCTGCTTCCGTTGCCGGAATAATTTTATCACCTAAAATTTGCTGAGTTCGTTCACAACCGCGTAGCTCAACATTTTTTTCATCATACTTTCGCTGTAGTAAAGGCAATAACTCTGCTGCACGATTTGCATGAACCAACAAAGTTTCCATAGTATTGCAGGTACCATAACGAGAAGTTTTAGCATTTACAGCGATATTAATCGCCATATCTGTTGCTGCAAATACATCAATATACACATGACATATTCCATCAAGATGCTTAATCACAGGCACACGAGCTTTCTCATTTACCCGTTGCACCAATCCTTTACCACCACGGGGAATAATCACATCCACATAATCAGGCAAATTCACCAAAATATCCACACCAGCACGATCAGTCTCAGTAATCAGATTGACCGCAGCTTCCGGTAACCCTGCTCTTATTAGCGAAGATGTAACAACCGCCGCAATTGCCCGATTACTATTAATCGCCTCAGATCCGCCACGTAAAATACAACTATTACCAGATTTCAGACATAAAATTGCAGCATCAAGCGTAACATTCGGTCGCGACTCATAAATCATGCCAATAACCCCTAATGGCACACGCATTTTACCTAGCATCATACCACTTGGAAGCCTACGGAATTCATCCATCTCCCCCACAGGATCAGCAAGTGCAATTACCTGATGCACACCATCAATCATGGCATCAATACCACGCCCAGTTAATTGCAGCCGATCCAGCAATGCGGCATCTAGACCCTGCAAACGAGCTAAGTTCATATCAACTTCATTGGCAGCAAGAATTGCTTCCCGCTGTTTAGCCAAGCCCTCAGCAATAAAAGACAAGGCCTGATTCTTTTGGGCAGCAGAAACAGTAGTTAAAGCAAAATAAGCCTCTTTAGCTGCTTTAGCCATCTCAGTAATATATTTGGTCAATCCCATGCAAATTTACTTTCCAGCAAGTAACGCAAAAATCATTCTTATTCTCATATAAAATCACAATAGACACATTTACCCAACTACAATAATCCTTGCATATCACCCAATATCCAAATTATACGTAAACATTATTACGTTTAGAAAAAATACCAAAGCACTGCCAAACTAATCAATAAGCGTATCAGTTGAAACTTTAAACTGAGTTTGCGGTTTTAATACGATCAGACTATCAACAGCACCAATCGCATTAATATCCTTATTTGGATAATCCAGTTCCGTCAGAAAATAGCGAATACAATTAAGACGAGCTCGCTTTTTATCATCAGACTTAATCACTGTCCACGGTGCATCACCAGTATGCGTATGAAAAAACATATCATTTTTAGCTGCCGTATAATCATCCCAGCGATCTAGTGATTGAATATCAACAGGAGAAAGTTTCCAGTGTTTTAACGGATCGTCACGTCGGGAAATAAACCGGCGTAACTGCTCCTCTCTTGATACCGAAAACCAAAACTTAAACAAATAAATACCACTGTTCACCAGCATACGTTCCAGTTCTGGCGTTTGACGCATAAACTGTAAATATTCATGAGGCTGACAAAAGCCCATTACCCGTTCCACACCAGCACGGTTATACCAAGAACGATCAAAAAACACCATCTCGCCACTAGTAGGTAAACGTTCAATATAGCGCTGAAAATACCACTGACCTTTTTCAGTCTCACTGGGCTTTTCCAGTGCCACAACCCGGGCACCACGCGGATTAAGATGCTCCATAAAGCGTTTAATCGTGCCCCCCTTACCCGCTGCATCACGCCCCTCAAACAAAGATACAATTTTCTGACCAGATTCCTTAACCCAGTTTTGCACTTTTAGCAATTCAATTTGCAATCTAGCCTTTTCACGTTCATATGTTGCACGTCGCATACGTGTCCGATAAGGATAGCTTGCAGGTAAAGGAGCAGTAGAAGAATCTTCATCAGAATGTTTGCCCTGATACTTCAACACACTTTCATCAAAAACATTTAATTTAACATCTTTATCCTGAACGTTACTTTCAGTAACCTGATCAGATTGCAATTGCTGCGCACTCATATTATTCCTTTCCTCTCTGGCTCCGAGTAAACCAAAACTTTCTTTTCTAAGAAATCCGATAATCTGAATAAATATTGTAACCCAAACTCGTACTTATATACCAAATAAGTCGTTATAATATAATTAATTAAATGAATATCTAATCTATAACAGCATAACTTCTTTGCTTAAGCAACAACATAATTGCCTGCAAATGCTCCCATTTACACAATAAAGCCTAACAGATTAGTCAGCATAAATGCTTATCTAACGTACCAATAAAAAACGGATAATCAAAACTGATTACCCGTTCAATAAACTTCAATACCACAGATGACTAAAACAGAGAGTCTAACTGACTATTATTACCTGATTGAGGAGCTATTGGAATTTCACCTGTATCATCAGTACCACCATTATCATTGGTAGTAGTATTATTTGTGCCGGCTGTAACCGGACCATCTGCACGATTATCCAGCGGCAAATTAGGATTAGTTGACTGATATTCTTTAAGAAAATACTCGCCAGACTTCTGTACAATACCAGCTGGAACCGAGAGTTTAACCACCGGTTTACCTTTCAAGGCATAGCGCATATATTCTACCCACACCGGTAAAGCAATAGTTCCACCAAAGGCTGAACGCCCCATACTGCGAGGTCGGTCAAAGCCAATAAACACAGCACTGACCACATTCTGATTAAAACCAACAAACCATGCATCTTTATTATTATTGGTTGTACCAGTTTTACCTGCAATATCATTTCTTCCCAGTGCACGGGCACCATATGCCGTGCCACGATTAACCACATCCATCATCATGCTATACATAATAAATGCATTACGAGGATCAATAGCCAGTGGTGCATTCTGATTGGCTACCAATGGCTGCATCTGCGCCCGCAAATTACCATGGCCATCGTAAATCCGGTCAATCACATAATTGGAAACCTTAAAACCACCATTGGCAAAAATAGCATAACCTTCCGCCATCTGCATAGGTGTCACCTCACCACTACCCAAAGCCATAGATAAACTGTTGGGTATCTGATCCGGGCGAAAACCGAAATGCCGTATATACTGTCTGGCATAGTCAACACCCATCGCCATCAATATACGAATCGAAACCATATTCTTGGATGCTGTTAATGCCTGACGTAGCGTAATAAATCCAGCATAACGTCCATCAGAATTTTTAGGTGTCCAAGCACGTCCACCCGCGCCCATCCCCGGCAAAATTAAAGGAGCATCATTTACCACAGTCGCAGGCGTAAAACCCTTTGCAATGGCCGCTGAATAAATAAATGGTTTAAAAGAAGAACCTGGCTGCCGCTTGGCCTGAGTAGCACGATTAAAACTACGCCGGTAAAAATCATAACCACCAACCAGAGCCCTTACCGCACCAGTCTGTGCATCCAAAGCAACAATAGCGCCTTGAAGTTCCGGCTGCTGCACCACACGATAGCTTTTACCGTCATCGCGCACATGTACCACCGAACCAATACGGATTGAAGCCTCTCCTAATTTGGGATTATTAATAGCTCGCCTAATCCAGTTATAACCATTACCACTAATACGACTTTCACCTACGCCAGCTATATATACCGTCATAGAATTTGAATCCAGCGCAGTTACCACAGCCGGCACCATACCATCCACTGCGGAACGATTAGCCAGATACTGTTCTATTTGCTCATCACGAATATCTTCTGGAATCTTACTCAGATCAAAAAAACCTTCTGCTCCCCGGTAGGCCGAACCCTTATCAAAATTAGTCAGCGCTTTACGCAACGCCTGTGTAGCAATAGCCTGATCCTGTGAGTTAACAGTCGTATAAACCCGGAAACCTTGGGTATAAGCTGCATCACCATATTTCTCATACATCTGCTGACGTACCATTTCTGCAACATAAAGAGAATTCTGGTCTATAGACTGATGATAATGCACATACTGTAATGGCTCAGTAAAGGCCGCGTCAGCCTGAGCAGCAGTAATCTTACCCATTTCCACCATATTATTCAGAATATAGCGCTGACGTATCTTAGCTCGTTGCGGATTTACAACAGGATTAAAAGTGGAAGGTGCTTTGGGTAAACCGGCCAGAATCGTTGCCTCTGCCAAATCCAGTTTTTGAACCGGTTTATTAAAATACATCAGAGACGCAGCAGCAAAGCCATAGGCACGCTGCCCCAGATAAATCTGATTAAAATAAAGCTCAAGAATTTGATCTTTAGTTAAATTTTGCTCAATCTTATAGGCAAGAAGAGCCTCATTAAATTTACGTGTATATGTGCGCTCATTGGTAAGGTAAAAATTACGCGCCACCTGCTGGGTAATCGTACTGGCACCTGACTGTACACCACCCGTTATATTATAAATTAGTGCACGGGTAATACCGATAAAATCAACCCCGCTATGCTCATAAAACCGTTTATCTTCAGCTGCTATAACTGCATCCTTGAGCACCTGAGGAAAGTCATTGATTCGGGTAAAAGCACGTCGTTCCTCACCAAACTGCCCCATAAGCTTACCATCGGCAGAGTAGATTGTTAGTGGCATCTTGGGTTGATAATGTGTCACAGCTTCCAGAGACGGCAATTTAGGATACGTAACCAAAATTGCAATCGCCACCAGACCAGCAGCAAAAAGCCCCAGCCCAACCAACAAACCTACGGTAGATAGTAATAATTTTCTAATCATAATCAACTAATTTTCATTTAAAGGCTGCGAAACATATTCAAAATAAAGTAAACTTTGTTCTTCATTTAGTTAACAATACACAACAGCAGTTTTTAAAGCTTGATAACACTCGTTAAATAAACTGACAGAAAGCCCTTTCATGAAACTGAATAATTTCAAAATAAATTCAAAGAATAAGAAGGTGGCCACAACTTCCTCGGGACAGAGTCTTGGTATCAGTATTACTGATAAAAGCATTAACATGGTGCTATTGAATGCACGCAGTTTAAATCAATTTCGTCTCGAAAAATACGTTGTTGTCCCTCTGCCAAAAAATACAATTGGTAATGGCAACGTCGAAAATCATGAAGAACTTGTTGCTCATTTACAACAGGCAAAACAGAAGCTGCAAAGCAATTGCCGCAACATTACAGTCGCCATTTCTCAAAAACAGGCCTCTCTTCAGTTCCTCACTCGGGATGAAGATACAGAGTATACCGAAGAAGAACA
Source organism: Snodgrassella sp. (assembly GCF_024103505.1). Lineage (NCBI taxonomy): Bacteria > Pseudomonadati > Pseudomonadota > Betaproteobacteria > Neisseriales > Neisseriaceae > Snodgrassella > Snodgrassella sp. Next base: position 60,537 of record NZ_JAGGIJ010000007.1, on the reverse strand, counting down.
GGTTATGGCTGAACTAAGTCAATATGACTCCCTTGATGACGTCAGTTATGATTACCAGAACGTTAGCACCGATAATCAAGGCAGGGAAAATCTGCTATTGGTTAACAGTAAGCGGGAGGATGTGAACACCCTGCTGGATGTATATACTGATGCTGAAATTACACCCACACAAATGGATGTAGATATATTGGCAGTGATGAATTGCGCCATTACATGGATCAATATCAGACAACCAGACCTAGCCAATAAATGTATTGCTGTATTCAATATTGATTACAACGAGACACAGGCAATTATCATGCGCCATGGCAAACTGTTATACAAACAGGAAATTAATCTGGGCTATGATCACCTAATGCAGTCTTTACGACGCAACTATCAGCTTACCGAAGAAGAAGCTTGGGACATGCTTTATAACCCATCTAAGCCTGAAGATTATAACTTAACCGTAGCACAGCCATTTCAGCAGCAGTTTATTCAGGAAATTCAACGTGTTTTACAGTTTTACTTTACTTCTGCCAGTCAGGAAAGTGAAATTGATGAAATTCTGATTTTTGGCTATGGCAACAATAGTGCCAATGGATTTACTGACAATATCAGACAGCAAACCCATATACCGGCACAACAAATAAACCCCATACTATTAGCACAACCCAGTAATAGTATCGAACAGGCAAAACTGCAACAGGACAGTAGCTTATTAACCGTCGCCTTTGGTCTGGCCGTAAGAGGATTATAATATGTTACCTTTATTAAAAATTAACCTGTTACCTTATCGCGAAGCATTACAGGCCAAACAAAAGAAACAGTTTCAAACATTATTGGCAGGAGCAGCCATAATTGGTCTCGGACTGGCCTTTCTAGGCTATACAGCGTTTGATAGTCGAGTAAGCAGTCAGGAACGCCGTAATCAGGTTTTAAAAGATGGCATAAGCAAACTGGATACACAGATAGGCGAGATTGCCAAACTGAAAGAAGAACGAAAAAACTTTATGACGCGTCAGGAAAAAGTTTCAGAACTGTCTCATAAACGTTTTGAAGCTGCTCGTATACTGGATACACTGAATGCTGTTGCTCCCATGGGATTATATGTAACCAGCATCGAAGCTCAAGATGCCAATACATACATAGTTACTGGCAAAGCATTCAGTGATGCCAAAACTGCTGCATTTATGAGTGCATTACCAGGTAGACTTTTCAGCACTCCTGAATTGTTAAATATTAAACGCGTTAATAATACACAAGAATTCAGCATCCGAATCCGCTTGAATAGCAATATTGGTCTGCAGGAAGACATGTTTGAAATTAATCAAGCCATTAGCTCAAATCCAACACCTGCCGAACAAAATTTGGCAACAGAAAAACCACAAAACCAAGTTGCATCTGGTGCATCAGAAGCATCAAATTGAAGGAGTAGTTGAATATGGCAAAAAACATTGATCTTAAAGCAATAGATTTAAATTCCCTATACCGGCAAGGCCAACCTGTGCAACTAGGCGTAGCTGGGGGTATTATCGTTGTGATTCTCGTTCTGGCCTACTTCTTTGTTTACAGTGGTCTAAATGAACAATTAAGCCAATTGCAACAGCAAGAGGAAGAACTCAAACAGACTTATACAGAAAAAAGTAAGCAGGCTGCTAATCTGGATGCTTTGAAAGAAGAGCTAAATAATATAAATGGTTCATTTCATTTATTACTGAAGCAGCTGCCAACACAGGCAGAAATTCCTAATTTGATTCAGGAGTTGCATGAATGTGCAACCAAAAACGGATTAAATATGGATAGTATCACACCCGCAGGTATTCAAAATACTGATTCAGGAAATAATGCCGAACAGCAGGTTATCCAGACATTACCCTACCACATCACCCTGACGGGTAACTACAATCAGATCATTCAGTTTATACGCGATGTGGGAAAATTATCACGTATTGTGACATTAAACTCCATTGTTCTGAAACAGAATGATAAAAATAATATGCTTACCTTAAATGCAGTTGCCAATACTTACAAAGCGTTAACCGATGCTGAAATTAAAGCACAAACTGATGATAAAAAAAGATAAGAAATAAGCTTATTTTCGCAGTAATAACGGAACTTTTAAATATATAAGCAACGGATTAAACATGAATAAATATCTACTCTGCCTTTGTATTCTGACACTAGGTGCATGTTCGGCAGCAAATGAAGATTTGCATGAATGGATGCAAAATACCAGCCAGCAGGCAAAATCCAAACCCATTAATCATAAACAGGCTGAACTAAATGCTCAGACCCAATATACTCCTCCAGTACAGCCACAAATGAATATCTTTAATCCAGCACGTTTAAAAGCCGGATTACAGGGAAACAATATCCCTGATTTAAACCGTCCTAGACAAATTCTGGAGAATTATTCCTTGGATGAATTACGTTATGTCGGCCTAATTAAGACCGCCGGTAAAGCACCTTCAGCTTTCATTGCCGTAGAAGGTCATGTATATACCGTTAATCTCGGTAATTATCTGGGACAGAATTATGGACGTATAACAGCCATAACACCGGATGAAATCGTCATTACAGAGTTAGTTGAAGACACATATGGCAATTGGTCAGGCCGACGCGCCAGCTTACCGCTACAAGCAACAGATAACTCTGCTGCGGACACAGCCAGCCAGAACTGAAAAAAAGTAACCCATTTAAAATTAAGAAGGTATCATTATGAAAATTAAAACCATATCTATTTTATCCACTCTGGGTCTGGGTTTACTGAGTCAGAGTCTACTGGCGGGAAATATTACCGCTATCAATGTCGGCACTTTGCAAAATCAACAGCGGCTGATTAAAATTCAGTTTGATAGAGATCCTGCACTGCCACGAGGCTTTACTACCGAAAATCCGGCACGGATTGCACTGGATTTTGATGACACTGGATTAACAGTCCCACAAAATCTGCTAAAATTTAATGACTCAGTTTTACAGCAAATTAAAGCTGGTCAGACCTCATCCCGTACACGCGTTTTGCTTTCTCTAGCCAAAGCAGCTCAGTACAATGCCACCATTAAAGGTAACGAAGTCTGGATTTATGTACAGGAATCACTTCCTGCAAAAAATAAAGGAAAAGGCAAACGGGCTCCGCTTGTCAACACTACTCCCGTATTAAACTCACCATCCTATCCAGCAAGCAACAAGATAACAGAACAGGTGATCAACCAACGATCCGTTATTGGAGATAACAATACATCTAATGCAGCTGCTCCTATTAGTGTAGATTTTCAAAAAGGTAAAAATGGTAGCGGCGTAGTCTCCATAATCGGACTAAATGGCAAAGTTCAACCTGTGATCAAACGTAATCCATCCAGTTTGACATTAACCTATAAAAATGTACCTTTATTAACCGAATTGCAACGCAATCTAGATGTTACCGATTTTAGTACACCGGTACGCTCTATTCGCTTACGTCGACTAGGTAGCGATACTGAAGTTAATATCCAGATGCAGGGTAATTGGGAATACAATCAGATTAAAAGCGGTAATAATCTGATTGTAGAGGTATCCCACAAGTTTGATTTAGACAGCGAAGGGTTAAAAACCAATAAATCTTTTAAAGGTAAACGCGTTTCTTTAGACTTTCAGGATATTGATGTTCGTACCATCTTACAAATTCTGGCAAAAGAATCGGGTATGAATATTGTCGCCAGCGACAGTGTTCAGGGGAAAATGACTATTTCATTAAAAGATGTTCCTTGGGATCAGGCACTAAATCTGGTAATGGAATCACGTAATCTGGATATGCGTCGTAATGGCAACGTAATTAATGTTGCACCTCGCGAGGAATTGTTGTCCCGTGATACAGCCACTCTTGAACAGCAAAAGAAAGTTGATGATTTAGGTCCACTGCTTTCTCAAACTTTCCAGCTGAAATACCGTAGCGTAGAAGAGTTCAGAAAAACTCTTAAACTTTCAGAAGATGGAAAAAGTTTGGATCCAGAACATAGTATATTAAGCCCTCGAGGTAGTGTATTACTGGATTCAGCTACTAATAACCTGATTATTACCGATATCAGTAGTGTCATTAAAAAATTTGAAAAACTAATAGCACAAGTAGATGTTCCCTCCCAACAAGTACTGATTGAAGCACGAATTGTAGAAACTACCGATAGTTTTGCCCGTGAATTAGGTACTAAGTTCGGTTATAACCGGCATACAAACAAAAATATAATTGGGGGACATATGACAGAAAATAGTTGGAGTAATGCTGGTGGTGGTACCAGTTCAGCTACATTTGACTCTCCAAATATTAATCTTGGTGTAGCCAATCCAACTTCAATTGTGTCTTGGGTGCATAATTTTGCTTCAGGTGCATTGTTCCTTGAACTTTCAGCATCCCAGTCTGAAGGTATAACAAAAGTTATTTCGTCACCAAGAGTATTAACTCAGGATCGCAAGGAAGCCAAAATTGAATCTGGTTATGAAGTTCCCTATCAGGAAGCTACTTCTAGCGGAGCTACCTCTGTTAGCTTCAAGGATGCTGTATTAGGATTAACGGTTACGCCACAAATCACCCCAGATGGCAACATTATCATGACATTGAACGTACAAAATGATCATCCAGTTGCTTGTTCAAATGTTGCCGCTGATGTTACTCGCTCTGGTGATATTTGTTTGCAAAAAAGAACCGTTAACACCCAGACCATGATAGAAAATGGTGGTACATTAATTATTGGTGGTATTTATAATGAAAACAATGAATACGGCACTAGTAAAGTACCTTTATTAGGTGATATTCCAGGTATCGGCAACTTATTCAAATACAAGAAAAATAGACAGGACCGTAGTGAAGTACTGGTCTTCATTACACCACGTATAGTTGAATCCACTAATACGCCGCTGAAATATTAAGTTATACCCAGCAATATCAATTCAGCCAGTCTGCAAAAACAGACTGGCTTTTCTTATGTAAACCTGTAACTAGCAAACACCGTATCAAATCGTATCTACTTAAAAGAAGCTGAGGCCTATTGTTTGTCAAGCATAGGATAAAATCTCAACTTAAGAAAGAAATCATAGCAAAGTTCAAGTGCCTACTTCAGTTCATAAAGCATAGCCACTGGAATTACCATGCATTTATCAGGTATAAGGCTAATTACAGCTTAACCACAGGACAAAGCGTAAACAACGAATTCTCTCACGAAAGCTAAAAAATTATTGCTACCCTACAAACTAAATGAATACTAATAAATAGATTTATGAGTGACATCAATCACAATCAACGGCACACTACAACATTTAAAGTAATAGATGGCTATAAATGTGAAGTGTTAGGTATCAATATTACAATCCGTTTATCAACAGGTAGATTATCGGTTATTTAGATAAACGAGCTGACTACCATATTATCCTCTAAAAATACACGAAGATAATGGACAGGCGTTTACCGGGAATACATCCTCTAACCGAACATAATTTCCTAATATAGCGATAAAATACAATACCCTAGCAGCCAAATCAAAATAGCTATATTGAAAGATCAAACGTACGTAGCGCACAGAAATGCCGGATTTATATCTCTTTAACAATCTGGAAAAGCAAGGAACGTAACTGAATAATGACTGAGGGCTTAAAACACCAAAAACCTCATAAGGCATATAATATGACATTGATTGAGCTAAACACTAAAAACAAGCAACATAATTTTTCTGCATTAATTCTGTACTGAATTTGGAATATTTACAATTCCCTTATTAATAAACTAACAACGAATCAAAATTTGCATAGAATAATATAAATAGATTCAGCACTAGCCATTAACTATCTATCGCAAGTCTAGTAATGCATAAATTGCGGTACTCAGCTACAATAACAGACATGGATGATATAGCTGGCAACCTAATTCTGATTGGTTTGATGGGAGCAGGTAAAACTACTCTTGGTAAACAACTGGCAAATAAATTACGTCGTACCTTCTATGATAGTGATCAGGTAATCTGCGAACGTACCGGTGTTTCCATACCAACCATTTTTGAGCTTGAAGGAGAAGCTGGATTTCGCTGTCGAGAAGCAATGGTCATCAGCGATCTGGTACAACAAAAAAATATTGTGATCGCTACGGGTGGCGGCACAGTTTTACAAATTGAAAACCGGCTTAAACTGCAACAAAATGGCCACGTAGTTTATCTTCATGCCCAACCAGAGGTCTTATTGGGCAGAATTGCACATGATAAAAACCGCCCGCTGCTACAGGTATCAGATCCATTAGCCAAACTACAGGAATTATATACTATACGTGATCCTATTTATCGCACCACAGCACATACAATAATAGATGTAGATAGTCCTGATAGTACCCATACCATTACTCGAATAATACGATTACTGCGTAAACCTCCCCAACAATTGTTTCTGTTATAAGCCATTATGTATACTCTTTCCGTTGCCACCGCCTCACATCAATATCCAATTTTTATTGGTAGTCACTTACTTGAATCAGCACAAAATATCCTTGCTCCCTATCTTAATAATAAAATTGCAATTATTAGTAATGACACAGTTGCAGCATTATACTTATCTCAATGGCAACAAATTCTAACCCAGTCAGGTTATGAGCATTTCAGCATCATTTTGCCCGATGGTGAACAATATAAAAACTGGCAAACACTAAATCTTATTTATGACGGCTTGATGCAACATCGAGCAGAACGCCAGACCACTTTATTAGCGTTGGGCGGAGGAGTCATTGGCGATATGGTAGGCTTTGCAGCTGCAACTTACCAGCGTGGTGCACCTTTTATTCAAATTCCCACCACACTTCTTAGTCAGGTAGATTCATCTGTCGGCGGTAAAACAGCAATCAATCATCCCTTAGGAAAAAATATGATTGGCGCATTCTATCAGCCACAGGCCGTATTTATCGACATAAACAGCTTACAAACCTTACCTTCTCGCGAGCTCTCCGCAGGTTTAGCAGAAGTTATTAAATATGCAGTATTAGGTGATATTGAATTCTTACAATGGCTTGAAAGCAACATTGTTGCATTAATTGATCAAAACCCCTCTGTACTGGCTGAGGCTATTTATCGCTGCTGTCAGATGAAAGCCGATATTGTTGGCAAAGATGAAAAAGAAGCCGGCATACGCGCTTATCTGAATCTTGGGCACACCTTTGGCCATGCCATCGAAGCAGAAATGGGCTATGGCAACTGGTTACATGGAGAAGCTGTCGCTGCGGGCATGGTACTGGCATGTCGATTGTCTGAACAACTTGGTTATCTGCATCCGGAAGATACTGCACGCGTAATTGCAATATTATCTAAAGCCAACCTGCCAGTTGTCCCACCGGCAATGCCAATGAGTGCATGGCTTACCCATATGAGCCATGATAAAAAAGTAATTGATGGAAACTTGCGTTTTGTAGTGATCAAAACCCTTGGGCAGGCTATGCTAGCTGACAATATTACAGCAGATACCCTTGCAGCGACATTAAAGCAATACATTTCATGAAGCATGTTAGAATCGCTATCAGCTCAATCATCAACCTTAATATTAAACGCAAGATAAAGTATGACCAACAAACCCGATCAGCTAGTGGAAAGCAATGAACATCATACCCGTAGTATCCGCAGCTTTGTTCTTCGCCAAGGCCACATGACTGCTGCACAACAACGTGCCATTGATACACAATGGGCGCAATATGGTATTGATTACCATAAAAATATAGTAGATTTAAACACTATATTCAATCGAAATGCACCTAAAATTCTCGAAATCGGCTTTGGTATGGGTGTAGCAAGCGCTGCCATTGCCCAAAATCTTCCTGCATATGACTTTCTGGCTATTGATGTCCATGGACCAGGCGTAGGCAATTTATTAAAACTGATTCAGGAACAAAATATCCAGAATATAAAAGTCATGCGCCATGATGCAGTAGAAGTAGTCAATCATATGCTCAGCAACAACAGCCTGCATGGCATACATATTTTTTTTCCTGATCCATGGCATAAAAAACGCCATCACAAACGCCGTCTGATTCAAATACCGTTTATTGAACAACTGCTACCAAAATTGCAAAAAAACGGCTATATCCATCTGGCTACTGACTGGCAAGAGTATGCAGAACAAATGCTTGAAGTACTAACCAGCTTCTCCGAATTACAAAATACAGCAACCGATTTTGCACCCACACCTGCCTATCGGCCGGAAACCAAATTTGAGGCACGTGGCAAACGTCTGGGACATAATGTGTGGGATTTGGTCTTTGTTAAGAAATAACAGTTCAAATCAATAGAAAGTAAAAACATTTGAGGTACAATTACATTGGATTGCATTATGGCAATTCACTTTCCCTCAAATAACATTGCTGTCTTCTAAGGAACTGAGATGTTTCAGAACGTCAAATACTATCCGGGTGATCCTATTCTGGGTCTGATGGAGCAATACAAACAGGACTCGCGCAGCCAAAAAGTGAATCTGGGTGTAGGTGTTTATTATGATGATACTGGTCACGTACCTGTACTGGAATGCGTCAAAACTGTAGAGTCGCAGATGGTAGAAAAACATCTGCCACATGAATATCTACCTATGGAAGGGTTCCCCGGTTATAGACAAGCCTGCCAGAAATTATTATTTGGCAGTGAACACGAAGCCATTAAAACAAATAGGATTGCAACTATTGCCAGCCTTGGTGGCTCTGGTGCCTTACGCATTGGTGCAGAATTTATCCACCAGTGGTTCCCACAGGCAAAAACTTACGTTAGTGATCCTACATGGGGCAATCATATTAGTATATTTGAAGGAGCAGGAATAGAAGTACATAAATATCCCTATTATGATCCTGAAACCATTGGCATCAAATTTACAGAACTAAAACAATTTTTTCTGCAACTAGAAGCAGGCAGCATCATATTATTACACCCGTGCTGCCACAATCCTACAGGTATCGACCCCACACAGCAGCAATGGGATGAAATACTGGATATTATCCAGCAAAAGCAGCTAATACCTTTTATGGACATAGCATATCAAGGATTTGGGGATGATATAGATACAGATACCTATGCAATTCGCAAAGCGGTAGATATGGGCTTATGTATATATGTCAGTAATTCATTTTCCAAAAATCTATCCATGTATGGTGAACGCGTCGGTGGTCTGAGTATAGTCTGCCCTACAGCAGAAGAAGCGCGTCTGGTACAAAGCCAGCTTAAATTTACTATTCGCCGTTTATATTCAAACCCACCCGCATACGGTGGCAACGTAGTTGACCGTGTAATGAATAATAGCCAATTATTTCAGCAATGGGAGCAAGAAGTTTATATCATGCGCGATCGCATTCGTGCTATGCGCTCTCGTTTGTATGAAGTATTACAGGCTAAAATTCCAGAACGCGATTTCAGCTATTTTATAAAACAACGTGGCATGTTCAGCTTCACCGGCTTAAGCCCCCAACAGGTAAATCGCTTAAAAAATGAATTCGGAGTGTATTTAGTCGAAAATGGTCGCATGTGTATGGCCGGTTTAAATACCAGCAATATAGAATATGTGGCCAATGCGATGGCAGAAGTATTGAAATAAAATCATTTCCTAAATGACATAAGCTGGCTGGTTTCAATTATTACCAGCCAGCTTTTTAACAAATAAACGAAGGCAATATTAAAGAATCATTAATTTTAATCATTTCCAGAAGCAGCAAACCGGCGTAACCGAAAAGCCAGAGCAATATTCATCACACCAAACAAAGCTGCATAAACACCAATAACCCAAGTGAGCGCTATTCCCCCTTGCACAGGATTGACAAATAAAATAATACCTACCAAAACAGATAACATACCCGCAACAATCATCCAGCCCTCTCCACGAATAGATTTACGTAAACGAATAGCAGCGATTATCTGAAGTATTCCACTAACTAGCGACCAGATTGCAATAAATGTAATCAAAACCAGCCAAGTTATACCCGGAACAAAAAAGGTCATTATTCCAGCCAAGATACTCACCATACCCCAAATCAGCATCAGCCACCAATCCTGATGTGTCCGGCGGCCGTTGATAGCAATAACAACGCCCAACACCCCATCAATCAAAGCATAAATACCAAAGAACATCACCATAATTAGAATGGAAATAAATGGATAGAACCACGTGAGTAAGCCAAAAATTAAAGCTGCACCACCACGTATTAGTACCATCCACCAATTTTCAGACAATAAATCAACCAATGGATTACGAAAAGAAAGATTATTCACAATATTTTCCTCTATTTAAATATATAAAATACAAATGGTAAATTTTTAAAACGCACCATCCCAGCAAATTTATTGGTAACGCTTTCCCTGATATAACAACCAGCCATTAGCATGGCGATGCGAAGGATCATGATGTGTCCAATGTATCAGACCACCCCGTTTATTACTAATATACTCACCAGCAAAAGCAACCTTATCCCCACGCTGTAAACCATCTAATCTAGGAGCCAAATCAATATTATGCACTACTAAAAGAGTACCGTCGTCAGTATTGAGTATAAATCGTTGATGACGCACACCCTTATTATCATCAGGCAAAGTTTTCATTACCTTGCCCTCTCCATATACCTGCACCTTATCAAGATTTTCACTTTGAGCCCGCCTAACAGGAATAGCCCCCACCAAAGCACTATTATTCGAAGGCGATCCAGTAAAATTATTCCGAATTGACTTAAAAGCATCTACTATCTGCTCATGCGCTTGACTTTTCTGCTGCTGTTCCTCCTCCGCGCCATACTGCAACCACCAAAAACCGATAGCCACCATGACTAATAAAATAATATTCTTCATATTGAAAGATTGATATCTGCATACATAAACATTCAAACCATCATACAAAATGTCATCCCAGATAGCAAAAATATTACTAATCCTAAACAAAAAAATAGACTACCCGAGAAAACGAGTAGCCTATTTAGCATAGCAGAAAATATTAAATTACTTTTTAAAAGTCAATGCTGCCTTAATAAAAGCCGTGAACAAAGGATGACCATTTTTAGGCGTTGACGTAAATTCAGGATGAAACTGACAGGCAAAAAACCAAGGATGATCCGGCAATTCAATTGTTTCCACCAATTGTTCATGTCCTGTAGATACCCCACCAATTACCAAACCGGCCTGCTGTAACTGAGGTAAATAGTAGTTATTAACCTCATAACGATGGCGATGACGTTCACGAATTAACTCATTACCATAAATAGTTCTGGCCAGCGTACCAGCTGCCAACCTAACTTCCTGCGCACCCAAACGCATTGTGCCACCAAGATTAGCATTGATATCACGCTTTTCAATCTGACCGTCACGATCCTGCCACTCACTAATCAGAGCAACAACAGGATGCTGAGTTTTCAAATTGAATTCAGTTGAATTGGCACCTTCCAAATCAGCCACATCACGCGCATATTCAATCAGAGCAATCTGCATACCCAGACAAATACCCAAATAAGGTATTTTCTGTTCACGTGCATAGCGTACGGCAGCAATTTTGCCCTCCACACCACGTGTACCAAAGCCTCCCGGAACCAAAATGGCATCCATATCCTGCAAACTGGCTACCCCGTCTGTTTCCAGAACCTCACTATCAATATAGTGAATATCTACTTCAGTTTCCGTTTGAATCCCGGCATGCTTTAAAGCTTCAGACAAAGACTTATATGACTCAGTTAAATCCACATATTTGCCTACCATGGCAATTTTTACTTTATGCTTCGGATGCTGTACTGAGTATACTATTTTATTCCATGCAGTCAGATCAGCCTGCTGCACATTCAATTGCAGCTGATCACAGATAATACTGTCAATACCCTGATCATGCAGCATTCTCGGCACTTCATAAATACTGCTTACATCATAACAGCTAATAACAGCACGCTCTTCAACATTGCAGAACAAAGCAATCTTACGTTTTTCCTCTTCCGGCATCGGCCGATCCATACGACAGATCAACACATCCGGCTGAATACCGATTTCACGTAATTCCTTAACAGAATGCTGCGTTGGCTTAGTTTTGATTTCACCAGCAGCGGCAATAAAGGGAACATAAGACAAATGAACGAAAAGCGTATTAGCTCTTCCCAGCTGGCTACGCATCTGTCTGATTGCTTCCAGAAAAGGGAGAGACTCAATATCACCTACAGTTCCACCGATTTCCACAATAGCAACATCATAGCCGGCCGCACCTTCATGAATTTTACGCTTGATTTCATCAGTAATATGCGGAATCACCTGAACCGTTCCGCCCAGATAATCACCACGGCGCTCTTTATGAATTACACTTTCATAAACCTGTCCGGATGTGAAATTATTGCGCTTTTGCATAGTAGCATTAATAAAGCGCTCATAATGCCCTAAATCCAGATCCGTTTCGGCGCCGTCATCAGTAACAAACACCTCACCATGCTGAAAAGGGCTCATAGTACCCGGATCAACATTGATATAAGGATCCAGTTTAAGCATGGTCACTTTCAGACCACGAGATTCCAAAATAGCAGCAGTAGACGCAGCGGCAATGCCTTTACCCAGAGAAGAGACCACACCGCCAGTCACAAAAATAAACTTGGTCATGACAATCAGCAGGAAATTGAATTTAGCATTTTAGCTGAAAATAACCCTAAAAGAAAGATACTACTGGCTTCACACAATGCAAGAATATGCAATAATGCTTTATTCACATTGGCGTAACAACCACGGCTGTGGCATAATTAGTCACCGTAATCCTTAAATTTATATTATGTTGCAATCTGGACATATTTTTATTGTTTCTGCTGCTTCAGGAACAGGCAAAACCACTCTGGTATCGCGCCTGAGTGCCAATCAGCCGGATATTCATATTTCAATTTCCCACACCACCAGAATGCCACGTGCAGGAGAGCAAAATGGTGTACATTATCATTTTGTCAGCCGTAGTGAATTTGAGGAAATGATTGCCGACAATGCCTTTATAGAGCATGCCAATGTATATGGCAATTATTATGGCACCAGTTTAAAAGCCGTAGAATCATTAACCCAGCAGGGCTACAACGTTATTCTAGAAATTGATGTTCAGGGGGCAGAACAGATCCGTCGCTTACTGCCAGATGCAACCAGCATCTTTATCTTACCCCCCTCAATGACTGAACTAACCGAGCGCCTGCAAAACCGAGGCACAGATAGCGAAGACGTGATTGCCTACCGGCTGGAAAAATCACGCGAAGAAATTGCACAAAGCATACTATTTGATTATGTAATTGTTAATCAGGAGCTTACTCAGGCAGAGCAAGATTTACTGGCAATTATCCGTTCGGTCGGATTACGTGCACAAGCACAAAGTCAAACAGTTACCCGGATTTTAGCCGGAGAATAATTTATTTCAACTATTTCTTAATTACTTAATATCAGGAATGGAATTCAGATTATGGCTCGTATTACAGTAGAAGATTGCATCGGACGTATTCCCAATCACTTTGACCTCACCATGACTGCCGCCTTGCGTGCACGACAACTAGCCAATGGTGCTACCGCACTGGTTGAAGAAGATCATGACAAACCCACAGTTATTGCCTTACGTGAAATTGCCAGCGGCCAAATTGGAACAGAGCTACTCAAAAAACAAAAATAACACAGGCAAATAGCCATGTTCCCACCCAGCCTACCCTATAAACCACCTGTTAATCAGTGGCGGGATAGCCTGTTTGCACAAACAGAGTATCTGAACAAACAGGAACGCTGGCAATTACTGGAACAGGCTTGCGCCTACATTTACACCCTAGCTGAGCATACTGGCAAAACCGCGCTACTTAAACGCAGCTTTGACATCACCACATCACTGGCGCAACACCAGCAACGCATACAGGCACTTGCAGCAGTCTTAATCAAAATAGCCTTTGAAGACTTATCAATCACCGCCACAGATAAACATATGCCCAGTCAGGCGATGGGACCTGTAGGCATGAAAATATTTGATAGCATTAATACCTCATCACACACCAGTATCGCCACCCAGCTGAAATGCTGCCAGCAACAAATAGAAAGCAGCTATCAAGCCATTATTGCTGAAGCACAGAAGAAACTTCTGCATGTTGCTTCTTACCTGAGCAAAGAAGACCTGCATCTGCTCAATAAAGCATGTGAATTTGGTGCCGTAGCACATCAGGGACAATTTCGTAATAGTGGCCTGCCATATATTACCCATCCACTGGCTGTGGCCACCCAGCTGGCAGAATGGCACGTAGACATACAGGCCTTATGCGCCGGCGTACTGCATGATGTACTGGAGGACACCGGCACAACCAAAGAAGAAATTATTGCCGAATTTGGCGAAACCATCGCCAACATGGTAGATGGATTATCCAAGCTGGAAAAACTGGAATACAACAGCCAGCAGGAAGCACAGGCCGAAAGCTTTCGCAAACTGATAATGGCGATGACTCAAGATGTACGCGTAATTATCGTCAAATTATCCGACCGATTACACAATATGCGCACCCTGTCGGCAAAAAAGCCAGACAGCCGCAGGCGTATTGCCCAAGAAACCATGGAAATTTATGCGCAACTGGCCAATCGCATCGGATTAAATCACGTTTATCGAGAATTGCAGGATTTAGCCTTCCAGCATCTATACCCCCATCGCTATGAAGTATTAGCAAAAGCCATACAATCATCCCGACGTAACCGGCGCGATGTAGTGGGCAAAGTATTGCGCGCTTTCAGCCAGCGCTTAGTCAGCGCCAATATTGAGGCTCAGGTAAGAGGCAGAGAAAAAAACCTGTACAGCATTTATGAAAAAATGCGCCGGAAAAATCTGCACTTTGCCGATGTAATGGACATCTATGCATTCCGAGTTATCGTCAACAACATACCAGCCTGCTACACCGCATTAGGCGTCCTACATAATCTATACAAGCCCAAACCGGGTCGAATCAAAGATTATATTGCCATTCCCAAGAACAATGGCTATCAAAGCCTGCATACCATACTTGTCGGTCCCTATGGCTTACCCATAGAAGTACAGATACGCACCCATGAAATGGATACCGTAGCCGAACGTGGCATTGCCAGCTACTGGATGCACAAAGATAGTGAACAGAACAGTTTTGATCAAGCCCAGATGCGTACCAACCAGTGGCTGCAAAGCATACTGGACATTCAGGCACACAGCGCCAACGCCATCGAATTCCTGGAGCATGTCAAAACAGATCTATTTCCAAATGAAGTATATATTTTTACCCCTAAAGGTAAAATCATCACCTTACCAGAAGGTGCCACACCAGTGGATTTTGCCTATGCAGTCCATACTGATATTGGCAATCGAACCGTTTCAGCGCGCATCAACCATAACCTGATGCCGTTACGCACCCGCTTACACACAGGCGACATAGTAGAAATCATCACATCAAGCAATAGCCATCCCACACCGGCATGGCTAGACTTTACCGTATCCAGCCATGCACGCACAGCCATCCGCAGCCAAATAAAAAAAATGGATCGTAGTGATGCCATACGTCTGGGAGAAAAACTATTGCAAAAGGCACTCTCAAGCCTGCTACCAGAAAATGTTTTACTGTCAGACAGCCTGAAAGACAAATATCTGGCCGATTTACACCTCAAAAACACCTCATTTGAAAATATCCTGTGCGAAGTTGGCATGGGGCTGCTGCAACCCGTTTCAGTAGCCATGCACATCGCCGAACTGGCCGGAGAACACTTTAACAACACCATCAAACTGGCACCGATTAACCTCACCGGCAATGAATCAGCCCATATTCATCTGGCAAAATGCTGCCACCCCATTCCCGGCGACTCCATCAAAGCCCTATTGATTAAAGATCAGGGAATCATCATACACCGTGATATCTGCAACACCATCCTGAAAACCGATCCCGAACTGCAACTGGATGCCAACTGGGACATCCTACAGGCCAGCAACTACCAGACTACCCTGTGTCTGAATGCTATCGATAGTCATGGCCTGCTAGCCACCATAGCCGCAGCCATATCTTCTAATGGCGGCAACATCAAATCAGTAGAAACCACATCAAAAAAACTTGAAGGCGTAGAAGGTTTTATCGAATTGCGTTTTGTACTGCAAGTAAAAAACTTAGACCAGCTCAACCTCATTACCCGTGATCTGCATTCCATACCCCAGATTCGCCGAGTAAACCGCCTCTAACACAAACATTTGTAGCAAACATCAGCATCAGACTATCAAACATCATCTTGACGAAACAAATTTAATCAGCGATAATTAAAATCTATTTATTTAAAATAACCTTATATTTGTTAGAATTTTATACAAACAGATATAACCATCATTTACACCTTGGGAGGTGATGTTGTACACGGTTATGCGGTACCGTAAACACCGCCTTTGCCATACATGGCAGTAATTCAGTATTGACCATACTGATAAATAATTCAGTAACCAATTAATTTACTCAGGAAATAACATGCCTTCTATTCGTGTAAAAGAAAATGAACCCTTTGAAGTTGCAATGCGCCGTTTCAAACGCTCTGTAGAAAAAACCGGCCTGATGACCGAACTGCGTGCACGCGAAGCTTACGAAAAACCAACTACCGAACGTAAACGCAAAAAAGCAGCAGCCGTAAAACGTTTACAGAAACGCTTGCGCAGCCAGCAATTACCACCCAAATACTTTTAATCGGTTATCGCCGGCTTCTGAAATCTTATAGCCGGGTAAACACCATACAAAAACAATACCGCAGGCTATTGCTTGCGGTATTTGTATTTTAGCGGGTAAAAACACAAACCGTAACAAACCAAAATACCAGCAGTAACGCCTAATCATCAGTTCACTTAACAACTATTTATTGCGAGTATCCATAATGAGCCTAAAACAACAACTGCAAGAAGACATGAAAACAGCCATGCGCAACCATGATGCAGCCGCCCTTTCTACCATTCGCATGGCACTGGCTGCAATCAAACAAATCGAAGTAGACGAACGAATCGAAGTAGATGACAACCGCTTCACAGCAATCATCAGCAAAATGGTCAAACAGCGCAAAGAATCAGTACGCATGTTTACCGAAGGTGGCAGAAACGATCTGGCCGAAAAAGAACAGACAGAAATCAACCTGCTGCAACAATACCTGCCCAAAATGCTGGACACCGCCGAAATCGAAACAGCAATCAAAGAAGCCATCGCCAGCGTAGGCGCCACACAACCAAGTGACATGGGCAAAGTAATGGGCGTTTTGAAAAAAACACTGGCAGGCAAAGCCGACATGAGTGAAGTCAGCAAAAAAATCAAACAGCTTTTAGGCTGATGAGCAATAACAGCAGCACAAACAAACCCCTGATAACAGATCCAGAACCTTTACCATAGCAGAAAACAGGCGTAGTTGGCATGATTCCAAGCGAATTTATAGACGAAATATTGAATAAAATTGATATCGTCGACGTAATCGAAGAGTTTGTCCCGCTAAAAAAAAGCGGCGCCAACTACATGGCCTGCTGCCCGTTTCATAAAGAAAAATCACCCTCCTTTTCCGTTAGCCCCACCAAACAGTTTTATCACTGCTTTGGCTGTGGCGTGCACGGCTCCGCCATCGGCTTCATAATGGAATATCAGGGACTGAGTTTTCAGGAGGCCGTACAATTTCTGGCTGACCGTATAGGCATAACCGTACCAAAACAAACCGGTAACAGCAATCCACAGGCACAGAAAATACACAAACAACAACAGCAAACCCTTGAACAAACCACCGCAGCCGCTGCCACATACTACCAGCAGCAGCTAAAAATCTCATCGCGAGCCCAAAACTATTTACAGCAACGCGGCCTCAGCGACGAAATCATCACCCATTACGGCCTAGGTTATGCACCGGATGACTGGCAGGCACTAGCCAAAATCTTCCAGCCCTACCCAAGCAATGCACTAGTAAACAGCGGCATGGTCATAGCCAAAGATGAGCGCCATTACGACCGCTTTCGTGATCGCATCATGTTTCCCATCCGCAGTACCCGTGGCCAGATAATCGGATTCGGAGCGCGCATCATAGAAAACGGCGAACCCAAATACCTCAACTCACCAGAAACACCCTTATTTGACAAAGGCCGCAACCTGTATGGCTTGTATGAAGCACGCGCTGCAATCAAAGAAGCCCAACGGGTACTGGTAGTAGAAGGATATATGGACGTAGTTGCACTGGCTCAGTTTGGCCTCGGTTATGCCGTAGCAGCACTGGGCACAGCCACCACCGCCGAACACATACGCCTGCTGATGCGTCAAAGCGATCACATCTACTTCTGCTTTGATGGCGACACAGCCGGAAAAAAAGCCGCTTGGCGTGCATTAGAAAACGCCCTGCCCCAGCTCAAAGACGACAAAATTTTACACTTCCTGTTTCTACCAGCAGAACACGACCCAGACAGCTATGTACGCAGCAATGGTTTAAAACCCTTTGAAGACGCATTAGTCAATCAAAGCCTGCCACTATCAGCCTACTTCTGGCAGATACTGACAGAAAACATCAATCTGGATACCCAAGAAGGCAAAGCCGAACTGATTAAAACAGCCAGCCCCTTACTGGCACAGATCAGAGCGCCGGCATTATCATACCTGCTTCGTCAAGAACTTAGCCAGAAAGTAGGCATAGATGAACACAATCTGGCACAGCTACTGGGACAGGAACAGCCCCGACAGCCGGCCATCAAACAAAAAAGTTACCGCTTACCCCAGAACACATTCCGGCAGCCTCCAGTCATGTCACTTGCACAAAAGCAGATACGTGCACTATTGATAAATCCACAATGGGCCGTATATATAGAGCTACCAGAATATCTGGACCTGCACGGCGATTATGCATGCCTCGCCGCGCTGGCTGAACGCATACAAGCCTCCGTTACACCACTAAACAGCGGTGCCGTGCTGGAACTGATGCGTAACACAGAATTTGAACCCGTCATCCGGCAGATTATCCATGACTATCTGGATTCACCGGACGTCATGCAGCCAGGAAATGAAGATGACTGCACCACGTTCAAACAGGGTATGCAAAAATTACTGGACAACCTTAAGACACAGCAGATTGATGCGTTGAAGCGCAAACTCCAGCATGGAACACTAAGTGCCGACGAAAAACAGTTACTGCTACTACTCTTAAGCCCGTCCAAAATGCCGTCAGTATAGAATGATGGCCATTGCAACCGCTTGCAGCGATCAGTCGCTACAAATACATCGAGTAAAATATGGCAAACTCAACATCTAAAAAGACCACCATTGGTACCAGTCAGGAACAGGATGACAGCCGCCCGTTAACTGCCGAAGAACAGCGCGCCCGCTTGCGCCAGCTGATTATTCAGGGCAAAGAACGCGGCTACATCACCTACGCTGAAATTAACGACGCCCTGCCTGATGAAATGTCAGATGCGGATCAGATTGATAACATCGTATCCATGATTTCCGGCCTCGGCATACAGGTTACCGAAGAAGCACCTGATGCCGAAAGCCTGTTAATGGGCGACAATACCGCCAACATGACCGATGACGATGCAGTAGCCGAAGCAGAAGCAGCATTATCCAATGCAGACAACGAATTCGGCCGCACTACCGACCCAGTACGCATGTATATGCGCGAAATGGGGCAAGTAGATCTGCTCACCCGCGAAGATGAAATAATCATCGCCAAAAAAATCGAAAACGCCCTGCGCAACATGATTCAGGCAATTTCCGCCTGTCCCGGTTCCGTAGCAGAAATACTTACCCTCATCGACGCCATACGCAAAGATGAAATCAAAGTAGATGAAGTAGTCGAAGCCATCGTCGACCCACATGAAGAACTACTGGATGAACTTGGAATCGGCCTAAACAGCAAAAACGACGAAACAGAAACCATTGACGACAGCGATGACAGCGTTGAAGTTGACGACACAGAAGAAGAAAGCGACGAAGAAAGCGCAGCACTGGTAGCATCAGCTAATCTCGAAGAACTGCGCCAGAAAACCCTCGAACATTTCGATGGAATTCAAAGCCTCTACGAAGCCATGGTTGTCGTATTACAGGAAAAAGGCAGCCGCCATGCCGACTACCTCAAACTGCAACAGGAAATTGCCGAACAGCTATTACAGGTACGTTTCGCTACCCGCCAGATTGAAAGCCTGTGCGATAACCTGCGCATGCGCGTCAATCAGGTACGCCAACTCGAACGCGAAATTCGCGACATCGCCCTCAACCGCGTACATATGGAACGCGAATACTTTATCAAAAGCTTTGCCAACCGTACTACCGATCTGGGCTGGGTAGATGAAGAACTCTCCCTAAACCGCGTCTGGAACGAAGCCCTGAGCCGCTTTCAGTATGCCATCGTCGAAAAACAGACAGAACTGGCCAATCTCGAACAAACCGCCCAGATTTCACTGGACGAACTTAAACAGATTAACAAAAACATGATCAAAAGCGAGCAGGAAACAGCTGCCGCCAAACAGGAAATGATTCAGGCCAACCTGCGTCTGGTTATTTCCATAGCCAAAAAATACACCAACCGAGGCCTGCAATTTCTCGACCTGATTCAAGAAGGCAACATCGGCCTCATGAAAGCTGTAGATAAATTCGAATACCGGCGTGGCTACAAATTTTCCACCTATGCAACATGGTGGATTCGTCAGGCCATAACCCGCTCAATAGCAGATCAGGCACGTACCATCCGCATACCGGTACACATGATCGAAACCATCAACAAAATGAACCGGATTTCCCGCCAGTACCTACAGGAAAACGGAGAAGAAGCCGATTCCGCCAAACTGGCCGAACTGATGGAAATGCCGGAAGACAAAATCCGCAAAATCATGAAAATTGCCAAAGAACCGATTTCCATGGAAACACCTATCGGCGATGATGATGATTCCCATCTGGGCGACTTTATCGAAGATGCAAATAACGTAGCACCAGCAGATGCGGCCATGTACTCAAGCTTACGCGAAGTAACCAAAGATGTACTCGAAAGCCTTACCCCGCGCGAAGCCAAAGTACTGCGTATGCGATTTGGCATCGACATGAATACCGACCATACCCTCGAAGAAGTCGGCAAACAGTTTGATGTAACCCGTGAACGCATTCGCCAGATTGAGGCCAAAGCCCTGCGTAAACTGCGCCACCCTACCCGCTCCGATCGGCTGAAAAGTTTTCTCGACAGCGACGAAAACAAACAGTAAAATATTTATCCTTTAAAACCAGAATCATCCGCTTCATGCGGATGATTTTTTTAACAACAGCCTTGCAATATCAACCCGTACTCACTAAAATACACATCCATCGGGTCTGTAGCTCAGGGGTTAGAGCAGGGGACTCATAATCCCTTGGTCGTGGGTTCGATCCCCACTGGACCCACCAAAAAAACCTCACAAAATTTCTTCAACTGATAGAATTATTATCCCAAACCGCTTAAAGCGGCTTTTTTTATCGCCACGAAGCGTACAAACCAGCATATACATCCAAAATAAATACAGATCATATTCCCCGCCACAACCAACCGCCCATATTAGCAAGCAGCCAATAACCAGCAAAATATAAAAATCCTACCCATACAGCCATAACCCAAAAATCCAGATAATAACCTGCCTTTCCAAAGTTACACCCATACCAGAAACCCTTTTGTACCATAATTATCATCACAACAAACTTACACCTACCTATTCAGCATGACTATATCCATACATCTACCGTATCGTTATATATTTATTCCCCCAAAATTCAACAAAAATACCATATAAATAAAAATTTAATTATATCAGGCATATCAATAAACCTATTTCACCCAATCCAGCCAAACCCTATATACAACTAAACCGCCCCAAAAAACTAGCCAATAACAACAAGCCCAAAATTAAATAGCAAACTTAATATTTACAGTTGCAAAATTAATACACCCAAACATAATATTTTCTAATTTTAACATACAGAGTCTCGATACCGTCTGTACAAGCTCTAACATAAATAATATTTAAATTACATAAAAAATATTATTCAGAAAATAACCCAATAATTTTGTTAACACTTATAATTGCGTTAATAATTGCTAGGCTACATTAAACTGAAAAAGTATTGCTATGCTGAGCACAGCTATAACTGTTCACTACACATCAAAACCCACGGGATAAATCATAATTACCATTATGAAAACATTAACTTTATTTAAGCATTTCCGCCCTGACTGGCACTACCACACCCGCAGCACATAATTTACATAAAGTTAACCTTACTCGAATAGAACAAAACTAATTTCCTATACCTAACTGTATATCTTCTTATCTATTCATTAACCAATACCATACAACTCGTAAATTGAGTAAAATTTAGCTATTTACAAAAATCAAGGAAAACTGATGAACACCATTTATAAATCCAAATGGAACGAATCTACCTGCACGTGGGTTGCCTGCTCAGAGCTGGTACGTGGCAAAACTAAAAACAATTGTATCAAAATAGCTGCGGCTATCGCTTTAGCATTAACCAGTATCAGCTCGTACGCTGCAGATGCTGTTCCTTGTCAACATGATGATAATCCCCCTCCGCCAAATGTAACAGTATCAGGTTCTGATAGTATATGTAAATTAACTACCGATCCACACAACCTGATTTCAGTAAATGATAATGCAACAATCGAAGGAGAAACCATTATCGCAACAGGTGTACGACCTGCAGGAAGTGATAGTCATACAATTTGGTTACAAGGTTCCTCAACCCTTATAGCAGACAACGTGAGAACGATTAATCAGACAAAAAACAGTAGCAGCAGTGCGTTAAACATTCAGGACAATTCAAAAGCAAAGATTCAAAACAATCTTACAGCAACCAATTCAGGTTCAACGGGGGATATTATTAATATTTCAGACAATTCTATATTAATTGTTAATAACAATTTAGAAATTGAAGATGATAGTGATAGAACTACTAATGCTATTAAAAACCAAGATAGCACAATATTTGTTGACGGCACTATCAATATTAAACGAACAGAGAAAAGAACATCCACTGGAAATGGATCTATATATAATCAAAACGGGGAAATTAAAGCCAAAAATATAAAAATAGACCAAGGTACGAAAAACTTTGCAATTCAGCAAATATCATCGACAAGCGGGACCAAGCAACCATCTATTAATGTAAAGGAAAAACTTGAGATTACAACTGGAACCATTGACGGTAAATCAGCTATTCAACTCGAATCTGGAAGTATAAGTGTTGGTGGTCAAACCTTTATTAACACCTTCACAACCCCTGATGATGGTAACGAGGAAAATTCAGCAATCTACATTAAAAATGGTCAATATCAAGCAGGCGGTGGCGCCCTAATTACCATAAATACTGAAGATGATGATGGTCCAAGAGAAAATACTGCAGCAACAGGAATAATTTTAGGTAGTGGCGGAACATTTACTAATAACGGCGAAGTTAAAGTAAATGGCGGGAAGAATACTGTTATTGCAACTAATACTGATTCGGAAAAAGCAACAGTCAACAACACTGGCACCATTAAAAGCAATGATAATGTTAACAGCATTGCCCACAATTCCAATGGTACGCTAACGATTAATAATGAGGGTACTATTGAAGGAATTATTTCAAACAAAACTCAGGGTACAATCAAACTAACGAATAACGGTCAGATTTCACATGGGATTAAAAATCCAAGTGGCATTATAGACATCAACAATAATAATACAATCTCTGGTGCCATCATCAACACAGCTAATGATGAAGCTAATAAGCCCACAATTCATATTAACATTAATAACACCAAAAACTTATCAGGTAATATCCGTAACGAGGGTACTGGTATCATCAAGATTACCAATACTGGTACTGTGTCAGGAGATATTACTAATGCTGGTGATCGAGTTATAGATGTTATAGATATCGTTGGTAGTACAAAGATCCGCAATAATATTGAAATTATCAACAATGGTGATTTAAGCAACATCATAAACCAAGGTAAAGGTAATATCCATCTTACCAATAAAGGCCAAAACACTACTGTTGTTGACAAGGAGATTAAGAATACAGATACTGGTAATATCACGATTGAGAATCAACAAGGAGCAACATTACCTCACACTTTCCTTAATCAAAGTACTTATAATGACTCTTCTATTGAGATTAACAACTCCGGTAAAATTGATGGTGACTTTACAAATGAGGGAAGTCGAATTCTCGTAATAAATAAGGAAACTGGAATCATTAAAAATAATATAACTGGTAACGCTGATCTTCCTGAAAGTGATATAAGCGTGATGGGTAGTCATATAAGCATTACAAACCATGGGCAACTAGACAGCACCATCAACATTAAAAGGGGTGGTTTTATTTTTGAAAATAAAGGTAAGAGCCAGATTAATTTAACTAATTACTCTGGCGCACCTATACTCTTAATGAATTCAGGAACGTTAACAGGCTCTGTAGAAAACTCTGTAGAAAACGATTCTGTTGGGGAATTTATTAATTTTAAAAATTATCCTACTGGTCAATTTACTGGTAGCCTCAATAATAAACAAAACGGTAAGATTCAAGCCAAAAATGAAGGGATTTTCACTGGTACTACCCAGAATAATAAACCTAAGGGTTCGCTAAATCTTAACAATACAGGTACATGGATAAATAATGGAAATTCCACACTATCTACGCTGCAAAATACCGGCAAGATTGAATTTCCGCAAATAACTAATGACAGAAATAATGAAAATAATTACCACTATATCACCGTACAAGGCGACTATACCGGCGGCGGTAAGATAATTGTTAATACATTCTGGAATGATAATGGTGAGAGTTATAGCGACTACATTAATATTAAGGGTAATGTCAGTGGCACTCCAACCACTGTATCCACCCACAACGGTATCTATGGAGATGTATCTCGAAAAGAAATATCCCGTCATTCTGCTACTGTTATTCATGTAGATGGAACGACCACTGACGAGGCTTTTCGGGGTGATGCGTATACTCCGAATGCTGTTAAAGCTGAACTGAAAAAAATCGATTCTGATACATATGGTACAGGAACAAATTATGCATGGGTATTAACTGCAACTCCAAAACCCGATCCTGTACCACCTACTCCTACCGAACCAATACAGCCCGATCCTGCTGATCCGGCCAAACCTGCTCCTAC
>NZ_JAGGIJ010000007.1:23519-35331 GCF_024103505.1 Snodgrassella sp. | reverse complement strand
CTCCTACCGAACCAATACAGCCCGATCCTGCTGATCCGGCCAAACCTGCTCCTACTGAGCCAGTAAAACCTATCAGCCCTAAACCACAGAAAGAAGTTCCAATTTATGCTGAACCGGTGTCTGGCTATGTACAGATGCCTACAGCAAATATGGAACTGGGCTTTACTACCATCGGCACCTTGCATGAACGGCGCAGTGAGAATCAGACCAATAATATTAATAGCGCCAATAATACTGCTTTTAGCGATACTCAGCAGCAAACCTGGGGCAGAGTGGTAGTGGAACATCTGGATAAGAATGGCAAAAAACGTCTGGATACAGGTGGCAGTCAATCTGTTCTACAAATTGGACATGATTTTATTCTGGATAACAACGCTAAAACCGGAGCACGCCGGCATATTGGTGGTTATGTATCCTATGGGCACAATGAAAACGATTTCCGCGACCAGTATCGTGCCGAGAATGGCTATATCGTTGATGATCATTACACCGGTAAAGGCCGCACTGATGCAGTAAGTATTGGTGGTTATGGCACATTCTATGGCAATAATGGTGGTTATGTAGATCTGGTTAGTCAGGTCACTTATTTACGCAATAAATACAATGCCCGTTCCAATGAATCTGTACATCAGAATGGCTGGGGCGCAGCATTATCAGCTGAAGCCGGAAAATCTTTCATAGTCTATGGAAATAACTGGTTTGTTGAACCACAGGCTCAGTTGGTATACCAGTATCTGTCTCTGGATGATTTCAATGACAGATACCGTCATATCGACCAGCATAATCCATCTGCCCTGCGTGGCCGTATAGGTATGCGCTTTGGTTACAATGGCGATACAACTGATAATTTACCACCTTCATCATTTTATGGTATTGCCAATATCTGGCATGATTTTGTCAATCCGAAATCAGTTGATATCGGCCGCGATACACTGAAAGAAGAATATGCCAAAACTTGGGGTGAAATTGGTGCAGGTATCCAGTGGTCGATAACCCGTCAAAGCGATTTCTATGGCGATGTGCGTTATGAGAAAAACTTTGGCAGCGATAAACGTAAGGGTTTCAAAGGCACGCTGGGTTACAAATACACTTGGTTATAAATCATATCCCTAGCAGTGGCTGGTGATAAAGCTACTGCTGTGTCTCCTAACAAGGCAAAACCATTACACGGTTTTGCCTTGTTTTTTTATGGCCACAGCCGGAGGTTATTTTTAGAAAGCGGGCTTAAACGTTCATACAGTTAAATAAGCATATACAGGCAATCATCCTGATTAAGCTGTACTGCTATTCTTTGCAATGAAAAGCCCCGCAAAACCAAAACATGCGGGGCTGGCTGGGCAGACAATATAATTAAGCTGTACGGCTACGAATCAGATAATCAAAAGCACTTAATGCAGCCTTAGCACCCTCACCTGCGGCAATAATAATCTGCTTATAGGGTACATTGGTGCAGTCACCGGCAGCAAATACACCCGGCACATTGGTTTTACCATGTGCATCAATCACAATTTCATGCATCGGTTCAGTTAACTCAACTGTACCCTGCAAAAAACCGGTATTGGGTAACAGACCAATCTGTACAAATATTCCTTCCAGTGCCAGATGCTGTTGAGTATTGCTCAGCCGGTCAACATAGTTCAGACCACTGACTTTGCCAGCAGCACCGGTTACCTCAGTAGTCTGAGCGTTACGAATAACCTTTACATTAGACAGGCTATTGAGCTTGTGCTGCAATACCTCATCTGCACGCAATTTATCAGAAAATTCCAGCAAGGTGACACTTTTAACGATACCGGCCAGATCAATAGCAGCCTCCACGCCGGAATTGCCACCGCCAATCACAGCCACGTCTTTGCCTTTGAACAAAGGACCATCACAATGCGGGCAATAAGTCACCCCCTTAGTACGATATTCCTGTTCGCCGGGGACATTCATAGAACGCCAGCGCGCACCGGTAGACAGAATCACGGTACGTGATTTCAGAACAGCACCGCTTTCCGTATGCACCTCAATTAATCCACCTTCGCTGCTAGCCGGAATCAGCGCGCTGACTTTTTGCAGATTCATAATATCTACATCATAGCTGCGTACATGGTTTTCCAGATCCTGAGCAAAACGCGGGCCATCGGTACGCAAAACCGAAACGTAATTTTCAATATCCAGTGTATCCAGTACCTGCCCGCCAAATCGTTCGGCCACAATTCCGGTACGGATTCCTTTACGCGCGGCATACACCGCTGCTGCCGCACCGGCAGGGCCTCCGCCAACAATCAGTACATCAAAGGGCTGTTTTGCATTCAGCGCTTCAACTGCCCTGTCAGCTGCATTGCTGTCCAGTTTGGCCACAATTTCCGCCAGCTCCATCCGCCCCTGCCCAAAAGGCTCGCCATTCAGAAATACTGCCGGTACACCCATAATCTGCTTTGCCTCAATTTCATCCTGAAATAAAGCACCATCAATAGCTGTATGGCTGATATTCGGATTGAGAATGGTCATTAGATTCAGTGCCTGAATCACATCCGGACAATTATGACAAGTAATAGAATAATACGTTTCAAAATGAAAACTACCTTGCAGATTTTTTATTTGTTGCTGCAAAGATTCAGCTTCTTTGGATGGATGACCACCTGCCTGTAATAAAGCCAGCACCAGCGAACTGAATTCATGTCCCGTTGGATTACCGGCAAAAACCAGACCAGTATGCGTACCGGGATTGGTAATTTCAAAAGAAGGTGTACGCTCAGACTTACCATCAGTACGCAGGCTAATTTTATCACTCAGTGCCTGTACTTCCTTTAACAGTGCCAGCATATCGCGGGCACCAGCACTATCGTTTAACGTAGCAATAATTTCAACCGGTCTGGTTACATATTCCAAATAAGCTTTTAATTGGCTTTTCAGGGTATCGTCCAACATTTACAACTCCTTAACATTGATATTAACAATCGATTTTCGATTTTTGATAGCCTGTAGATTTGTTTGTTAAAAAAGCCCGAATACCGCAGCCGGTATTCGGGCTGAATGGCTGTTAACTAACAGCAAAGATATCGATGTGTGTGTTTAAGTGTTATTAGATTTTACCAACTAATTCAAGAGAAGGCGCCAGAGTTTTGTCTCCTTCTTTCCATTTAGCTGGGCAAACTTCACCCGGATGAGAGGCAACGTATTGTGCAGCTTTAACTTTACGCACCAGATCAGCAGCTTCACGGCCAATACCTTCAGCGGTAACTTCTACACTCTGAATGATGCCTTGCGGGTCAACCAGAAAAGTAGCGCGGTCAGCAGAACCCTCTCCTTCACGCAGCACACCAAAATTGGTAGCCAGTGTGGCGTTGCGGTCACCCAGCATAAAGTATTTGATTTTAGCAATCGTTTCTGATGCATCGTGCCAAGCTTTATGAGTGAAATGAGTATCTGTAGATACAGAGTAAACTTCCACACCCATTTTTTGCAATTCTTCATAGTGATCAGCCAGATCACCTAATTCTGTCGGGCAAACAAAAGTAAAGTCAGCTGGGTAGAAAAAGAATACAGACCATTTACCCTTAACATCTGCATCGCTGATGTCTACAAATTTACCATTGTGAAAAGCAGTGGTGTTGAATGGTTTGATTTCGGTATTAACGTTAGCAACCATGAAGTATCTCCTTGAGTGAAACAGCATTGAATTAAGTAATGCACGTATAGTACACAAATTCACGTCATAAATATAATCAAATGATTTTATATAAGCGATAGTTTTTATTTTTCATAATAAACAATATGTTAAAATTTTGCTTTTAAAAATAACTCATATATTTATAAAAAAGTCGCCGGATAGCCACCTATTAACAGCAACAATATCTTTCAATAACCATGACCACATTGCAAAATATCATCACAGAGCAAACTAATCTCCCATTTTTAGCTCGCAAGCCATATTTGCTTAAACAGTTTATCCAGCTTAAGATGCAGATATTAATACAAAACTGCTAACGCAATTGTTTTTATAGATACTGATGATCTAAATAAGCTGAGATTTTTTGCCGTTTATCCATTCCAGCCAGATACCACCACTGAGGCATTTGCAGGAAAGGCCGCCGATGAAAACCCATATTCTGCAATTGATGATTTTTCTTATTGTATTACTGTGGTCGGCCTACCGCCCACATGACTATCCAACTTGGTGTCTGGAAGTATTGCCTGCAATAGCAGGCGTGGCAATACTTGTATCTACCTATTCACGTTTCCGTTTCAGTAAACTGGTGTATTGGGTAGTACTGATTCATGCAATCATACTGCTGATTGGCGGACATTATACCTATGCAGAAGAACCGGTATTTAATTATCTGCGCAACGTGTTTAATTGGTCACGCAATAACTACGACAAGCTTGGCCACTTTTTTCAAGGCTTCTCGCCTGCCCTGATTGCCAGCGAATTACTCTGGCGTTTACAGATTGTACGCCGGCGCTGCTGGGTGTTTTTTTTAAGCGGCTGTATCTGTATGACCATTAGTGCCATTTATGAACTGTTTGAATGGCTGGTAGCCGAAATCAGCAATCAGCAGGCAATAACTTTTCTTGGCACACAGGGTGATGTTTGGGATACACAGCAAGACATGCTGTGGTGTCTGATTGGCTGTAGCGTTATGCTAACTTACCTGTACTGTAGCAAACAGCATTTACCACAATCAGCCACAGCAAAACACGGGCACCAGAACAAATAGCCGTAGTGATTATCCGCAGCCGGCTCAGCCAATTTAACAGATTAATTCTGCATAAGCAGAATCCATAAAAGCTGCCTGATACATTTGCCATTCAGATTGAAACCGATGCTGATTTTTCCAGCTTATGCTTTATTTCTTTGATATCTTCGTCAAATATCATAATCACCCCCAGATAGGCCATGCCAAACATCATGGCAGTAATAAATGAGCTGGCAATCGCCATTACATTCATCCATACCAGTCCTAGGGCAAACACCAGACAACATAAAGCAAAAATAACATTAAAATAAAATTTCACTCTTTTAAATTTCTGTTCTTTTTGAGTTAGCTGCCTGCTTAATTCATTATCAGCAGTTGCAGATTCAGCAGTTTGCTTCATACGTTCAAACTCCGGCAAATATAGGGATTATAAAGCGTATTGTCATTAATAATTATCCAGCAACACTATTTTAACCGATATTGTCACACAGAATGAAACACTATTTTGAATAAAAATGCGCTTAAAATAGTTGTTTAACGACTTCAATAGCACTAAACCTGCTTTATAGCAGAACAAAGCCACCGATATTAATTTGATATTAAAACACATGCAGAAAAATTCTATGCTTAAGCATACAAAGCTTAATACCAAAATGATACGCAGGCATAATCTGGCTTAAGCCGTGTCGCTCATCAGCCGGACAATTGGAATCAAAAGTCATTAACTGATCTCCATACTTAATACACAGGGATCAGCCGTAAACATAAAATATAAAAAGAGCTGAAATCAGCACATTTCAGCTCTTATCATGACAATAAAATTTTTCCGTCCTCAGGAGTAAGGTTTAATTGAAAACAATCAGCTATTTGATAATTTTCAGCCCTTTTTTAGCGCCTGATTGAACACTATCTGCTGCCGGTTTAGGCTCAGCGGCAGTTTCAGCTTCTGCTGCCTCTCCATCCTCGGTTGCCGGCACATCATCATCACCAGTAAACGGTTCTACTTCAAAACCCATGCCCTCACCCGTTTCACGGGCAAAAAGGCTGATTACATGGCCAACCGGAATCCAGATATCATGGGATACACCATTAAAACGGGCAGCAAAGCTAACCCATTCATTATCAATATTCAGATTATGCGCGGCTACAGCACCAATATTGAGCACAATCTCATTGTCACGGACATATTGACGGGGCACGCAGGTTTTATCGTTTACCCACGCAACAATGTGTGGCGTATAACCACTGTCCAGCGCCCATTCATATAATGCACGCAAAATATACGGTTTGGTACTTAGCTTACTCATTGCCTTTTCCCCTTATCAACATTATTTAGCGACGCATAGCCTTTTCAGCCGGCGTTAATGCACTAATAAACGCCTCACGCTGGAAAATGCGCTCAGCATATTTCAGCAAAGGTGCAGCCGATTTCGGCAGCTTGATATCATAGTGATCCAAACGCCATAATAACGGAGCCAGCGCCACATCAATCATAGAAAAATCATCACCAATGATATACTTGTTTTTGGTGAATGCCGGTGCCAGCATAGTCAGACCCTGAGTAATCGCCTCACGAGCCTTATTCATTTCCTTGTTACTAGATTCAGGATTTTCCAGTACCAGTACATGACTGAATAATTCTTTTTCCAGACGATACAGTACCAGACGGCCACGACCGCGCATAATCGGATCAGCCGGCATCAGCTGCGGATGCGGAAAACGCTCATCAATATATTCATTAATAATATTGGATTCATACAAAATCAGATCGCGCTCTACCAGTACCGGCACCTGATTATATGGGTTCATTACAGCGAGATCTTCCGGCTTATTGTAAACGTCTACATCTTTGATTTCAAAATCCATGCCCTTTTCATACAGGACAAAGCTGCAACGCTGACTAAACGGGCAAGTCATACCCGCGTATAATGTCATCATAATTAATTTCCCAAGATTACTGCATAATATCAATACAGTGTGGTGTCTAAATCATCTAATTATAGACAAATGACTCTAATTTTACCAGAAAAATAGCTTAAACTTATGTTTATTAAAAATTTTTTCTGATAATTATAATAAATTATCCCCACTATTACAGTTTAAACCGGATTGGGTTCATCAAAAAACTGCTGGCTGATGCCAAATTGCTCGGCTACAGCAGCAGCAAGAGCCTGTATGCCATATCGTTCTGTAGCATGATGCCCCGCAGCAATAAACACCACCCCGCATTCCTGTGCCAGATGATATTGTGGTTCTGAGACTTCTCCGGTAACAAACGCATCAACACCAGCATCGATGGCAAGCTGGAAAAAACTCTGACCGCCACCAGTACACCAAGCCAGCTTGCGTACTGACTGCTGCACATCTGCACACAAAAGTACCGGCCTGCGGCTAAGACTAAGCTCCAGTTGTCCCGCCAGCTCAAGCGCAGATTGCGGGTGCACCAGTGAACCATACTGCACCAGATTCTGTTCCCCGCCACAACCATCAACCTGCCAGCCCAAACGCCGTGCCAGCTGCACATTATTGCCCCATTGCTGATGCGCATCCAGTGGTAAATGGTAGCCAACCAGATTAATATCATGACATAATAATGTCTGGATACGGCGTTTTTTCCAGCCGGTTATTGCTGCTGCTTCATTTTTCCAGAACATGCCATGATGCACCAGCAACATATCTGCCTGCTGCTCAACGGCAAAATCAATAGCTGCCTGACTGGCGCTTACAGCGCAGACAATACTATTGACTTCATCTGTGCCTTCCACCTGCAATCCATTCGGACTGAAATCTCGAAACTGAGCTACCGCGAGCTGCTGAGCACACCAGTCTAGAATTTCTTTTCTTTTGGCCATTATTTTCCTTTAATCATGTTCGATTCAGATTAACTATACCCATTATATTTTGCTGATAATAACATTAGCCTGATTCAAACCGGCATATTTTATATCCGGGCTTTTTATATAGTCTGCTATTACCATCCAGTCCATCCCTTTCTTGGTCAAATTGACATTTATGCAGCTACAGAGACATCATTAAATATTGCCTGTCCTGTTTACACCTGATAATTTTGGCAGGAGAAAGATAAACCGCCAGAACATAACTATTTCTGCCAATGCTTAAATTAGCATGTATCAATACCATAAAATCCGGCACCATCTTCCGGAAATTGTATAAAGCCTTATTCAGATAAAGACTGTATTCCGGATTATTTTCATCAATAGCGTAAGGTAACTGATTAACAGCCACAACTTATATTGCTTCAATATGATAGTGTATTCACTTGCAATATTATGGCAAATCTTGGGCAAATTTATTCAGAAAATAGCTATTGAACCGTCACATTCGATAATAAATTTCAAACAATCAACTTTTTGTTATCATTTATTCAATAAATCTGAGGCTCAGCATAGTGAAGAATAAGCACGATATCAGGCATAATTGTTATTCATTCAAATCACTAGGCGCAAGAGAATCCATTTAATCTATTCAGAGTCAGCTAATGTGACAATATATTATTCTTGACTCACTTTCTCAAATTTAAATAGTTGGGTTCGCTGCTCAAGGAAACTGAGTAAATCAGGCATTCGATATTTTCCAGCCACTGAATTAATGTTTGCCGCTGCATTTTCTAAATGGATGCCGATTGCGGAAATATATAATAGATGCTTGCTTTGGTCACAAATGATTTCTATCAGATACGGCTTATTTCCGCTAAATTCTTTTTTAGCCACACCAATAATGGGGATGGTTTTATCTAAGGCATGATAAAGATAACCACCTAAGCCGATTTTACCGTCTGCCAGATGAACATATCCGTCAATAACAATGGTTGAAGTGGTTGATAAATCGATTTTATCTAATAGTGCCATGATGCAAGGTAATTCTCGCCGGTAGAACTGACCAGACTGGTAAGGTGCAATATTATTTTGATAATCGGTAATCACAGTATCGCTGTTTGATTTTGTATCAGTCCCGTGCCGAAATAAAATCCCTACGGTTTTTGCCTGATTTTCTATATCGTAACCGTCTATTGCCAATATTATTTTTGTTATTTACGTTTTATTTAATTAATCATTAGTATTCAGCGGAAAATTTTATAATAACCAATTAAATATTAAAGTATTTTGGTGCAAAAAGCTTATCAGCTCAAACCGTCATCAGACCAGAATAGTGGTATCCAAATTGGCAGCGGAATTTTATTTTAGCGGATACCAGTGGCTATTTGTTCTAAACAAAGAAAATTGATAGCCACCATAATACAGATTTTTTGGTTCAAACTGCATGATGATTTCTGAGGTGAACGATATGCTGGTATTTACTCAGTTCATTCCCAACTCAGCGTAAGCGCGGAGTTAATTAAACAATGGCTGAATCCACTGCCCTTTACTTTTGAATATATTTAATCAGCTAATGGTTATTAATAGCAGGAAATACAATAACATCAGTTTATTCGGGCGTGCGCTCAGTATCCAATAAAGCGGCAATTTATCATACCTGCTACAGACAAGCACTAAAGCAGGATGGAAGTATTGCAGTGGGCTTTCAGCAATGAGCATCTATTCTGTTAAATATTTACGCATCAGTAAGCAGTTAACTGTAACCTCATTATTCAGTGGCAGAGCACATTCACCCAGCGAAGTGTAGCCATTGATTTCATAAAATTTAACCGAATTCAGCGACGCATACAATTTCAGCATACCCAAACCTGCACGGCTGGCAACATTTTCAGCGCGCTGCAAGAGTGCGGTTCCTAATCCCTGATTATGCACAAAGGGATGAATATATAGCGCGTCCAGTTGGGCTTCTACCAGATCCATCTGAAAAAAACCCTGAATATGCCCTTTATAGTCAACCACCCACAAAGCTTTATTTGCATCTGCCATCGTATGCAGATAGCTATCGATATTCAATAATGATAACCATGCCTTCAATACTGTTTCATCATATTTGCGCGCACAGGTATATTGCACCGCATAGCGATGAGCATTATAAATATCGTCACAGTCATCCGGCCGCGCCGGACGCAAATAAGTAATAATACTCATATTATTTTCATCCAATACAGCAGATTTAACCAAAATTGAATACAGATTTTATATCACCCATACATAACTAAGCAAAACTACATCTTTCAATCAATACCCGCTAGTGCTAGCATATACCAATCCATCACATAAGGATACGATACAACATCATGAATATAAAAACCATTTATCTTGCCGGCGGCTGTTTCTGGGGTATGGAAGGTTATTTTAAACGCTTAAATGGCGTACTGGCCACTCAGACCGGTTATGCTAACGGGCATACCGAAAATCCCAGCTATGAAGAAGTTTGCAAACAAAATACCGGCCACGCCGAAACTATTAAGGTCGAATACGATGCTGATGTTTTATCCTTAACCAACATACTGCGTCACTTTTTCCGTATTGTAGATCCCACCACTCTAAATCGTCAGGCTCATGATATTGGTACTCAATACCGCAGCGGTATTTACTATACCGATACGGCTGACCGAGATATTATTCAGGCAGCAATCAAAGCCGAACAGGGGCGTTATCAAGCGCCTATCGTAGTAGAAAATCTGCCTTTACAACAGTTTTTTCCGGCAGAAGAATATCATCAGGACTATCTGGAAAAAAACCCTCAGGGCTATTGCCATATCGATTTGCAAAAAGCACGCGAACCCTTGCCGGATCTTCCCAAAACGGCAACTTCTGCTCCAGCCTATGATGCCAAAACCTTTCATAAACCCGATGCAGCAACTTTACATCAGCAGCTAGGTGAAGAAGCGTATCAGATTACGCAGAATGCCGGCACCGAGCGCCCGTATAGTCATCCGTACGATGAGTTGTTTGTTCCCGGTATTTATGTAGATATCGTCAGTGGCGAACCACTCTTCAGCTCACGGGACAAATTCAATTCCGGCTGTGGCTGGCCGGCGTTCAGCCAGCCGATACAATCTGAAGTCATCAGTGAACATCAGGATAACAGCCTTGGTATGCAGCGTACTGAAGTACGCAGCCAGCAAGCAGATTCACATTTAGGGCATGTATTTAACGATGGCCCACAGGAACGTGGCGGTTTACGTTATTGTATCAACGGCGCCAGTCTGCGGTTTATTCCTTATGATGAAATGGATGCGGCAGGTTATGCTGCATATAAGGATATGGTCAAATAATCCTGTATTCAGCCTCGGGCAGTATGTACAAATGAAACAGTCGTGCTGCCTGAAATTGAAGCGCATCCAAATCAGCTAATTTGGAATAAATCATAAATAACCACCGGATATCTGCGTAAAACGAAATTTATATTACACTTGAATCCCAGATACGGGCATCAGTTAGTAATAAAAATCACTTTAATGCTTTCAAACAGGTATCATGTAAACTAATCAGATCATAACCTGTCAGGAACACCACGTCATGCCCTGGAATTTTCCGATATTGCTCACATGGTTGCGTATCCTCATCATTCCAATATTTACTTTATTGTTTTACTTGCCTACAGACTGGATCAGTAATCGCCAGATTATTAACTGGCTGGCCGCTGGCTTTTTTGCCGCAGCCGCAATAACTGATTGGTTCGATGGCTATCTGGCTCGTCGCTGGAAACAGACATCCAATTTCGGGGCTTTTCTCGACCCGGTTGCAGACAAGTTGATGGTAGCTGTGGCACTGATATTATTGGTAGCCACCGGCCGCACCTATGCCATATTTGCCATGATTATCATTGGCCGTGAGATCACCATTTCTGCTTTACGCGAATGGATGGCTCAGCTAGGCAAACGCAATAGTGTTGCCGTAGCTAAACTGGGCAAACTAAAAACCGCAGCACAGATGGCCGCTATTTTTCTTTTATTACTGGCATCATCACCACTGGCTGAACCTAATCTGCTTTGGAAGCTGGGCAATATTCTTATGCTTATTGCCTGTATTCTGACTATCTGGTCAATGCTGTATTATTTGAAGATGGCAACTAAGGAATTTAAATCCTAAAAAAATCATAGCGAAAGCAAAAAAATACCTGTTCAGGCCTACTAATAACCTTGACACAATTTTTTTCATCGATATAATATCGCTTCTTCATTCAGTACGAATGGAAAGCGCGGGAATAGCTCAGTTGGTAGA
>NZ_JAGGIJ010000007.1:0-23419 GCF_024103505.1 Snodgrassella sp. | reverse complement strand
GCGCAACCTTGCCAAGGTTGAGGTCGCGAGTTCGAGACTCGTTTCCCGCTCCAGAAACATGCTCACATGTATAAAGTGAATTTGCGGGAATAGCTCAGTTGGTAGAGCGCAACCTTGCCAAGGTTGAGGTCGCGAGTTCGAGACTCGTTTCCCGCTCCAGATTACGATTTAGTAGTTACTCTACCCGATTGAGTAAATATTAAAGGCGGGATGGCAGAGTGGTCATGCAGCGGACTGCAAATCCGTGTACGCCGGTTCGATTCCGACTCCCGCCTCCAGATAATATGCAACAATCTTTATGGCGGGGTGGCAGAGTGACTATGCCACAGTGTGCAAAGCTGTGTAGGCCGGTTTAAATCCGCGCCCCCGCCTCCAACATTATGTTAATGCACGATGTGTATTAAGATTTAGTACTGCCCTGCCCGGGTGGTGAAATTGGTAGACACAACGGACTTAAAATCCGTCGGCTCTTAAAACGGCCGTGCCGGTTCGATTCCGGCTCCGGGCACCATCTCCTGCTTCTGGATGTACTCATTTGCATCAGACTGATCTAAATTTGTATATATTTCAATACTTAATTTTTTCAATTTAGTATACTCAAGTTCTTTTCCAAGCATACAAAAACTCAAACTAGTACCTAAAGTTTTACCTAAATTTTTTGTATCAATTTTATGTATCTGCCTCCCTTATACCTGTTTTCCTACGTCATACTCAGTTTGTTTTTAAGGATACTATGGCAGTACAATCCGGGAAAACGATTAACAGACAGTAAACTACGCAACATCGCACCAAATAGTAACCAACTAACCAGCTCATCCGTGGCTGGTCTTATTTTTAAACCTAGCTCATGCACTAAAGGAACTGGTGCGTGGATTCTACGTTATTACGATAAAGTTTCTAAAAAACGCACCAAACTAACACTAGGACACTACCCTAAAATGGGTATCGCCTCTGCCGAAAAAGAAGCCAAATTCTGACGGGCAGCATTAAAACAAGGATTGAACCCCAAAGTTGAAAAACAAAAAGCACAAGATAGAGAACGACAAAAACAACTTAATACGTTTAAGAGCATTTCAGAAGAATTCTTTAATAAAAAAAGTATGAAACGCTGGAAAAATCAGAAAAGTATTGATAACTGGTCTGACCGCATGAAGAAATATATTTATCCGGCTTTGGCTGATAAACCAATCATAGAAATCAATGCTAGAGACCTAACAGCTATTTTAATAGCTATCTGGAATACTAAAACTGAAACAGCTAGCAGCGTACTGTATCAGATTAAGCAAGTGTTTAACTGGGTCAACCTTATGGGGTATTGCAACCACAACCCTTATGAGGCTACCAAAACTGCATTAGGTAAGCAAAAAGTTCTGCCAGTGGATAAACCGCCTACGCTTGCATCAGTCAAACTATATAGTCTTAATATACTATAGATTAATTCCGCCGATATCATACCTGAAAACGAAAACATGAGTACCCTCGTAGCCTGCACACAAAGCAGAATAGTGGTTATCAGCATGATGAAATCAAGACCAGATTTAACCACAGTTGGATATAAGCCATTGAAGACTTGAACAAAGACAGTTTACGGAGTTATTGTCATTCTTCAATTATTTAATAAAACTTGAAGACGTGGGAATTGCTGATAACATGTTTAAGATGAGCTGGTTTTTATAACAATCTAATTATATTGTATACAGAGTATGCCGCTTACAGATTGACGATCATTTTAACCTAAATAATTTAATTTTATTAATTAGTTATTTTGATTATCAATTTTTCTATAAAATATACAAAAAACAAATATATACTATTATTTATTATATTAATTACTTGGCAAAGCTGTTTAATTCTGTTGCTTATGATTATCTTGTATACTTGAACAATTTTAATTTATAGTTAATATCAGCAGATTTAATTAGTATCTTAAACAGTATTATTGATAATAATAGTTTATAATATTTATGTTCAGCGTAAACTGAAATTAAATTTTCACATTAAAACAGCACCATCATAATACCGAATATTTAACTATTAAAAACAAATGGTTATAATTTATTTCCCATATAATTAAAGGTATTAGACAACCAAAAAATCATTTAGAATAACTGGTATTAAATTAGGATTAATGTCAAAATAACATTTATTTGTATAATTTAAGTGTAATTTTGCAATGCATATAAACCTTTACTTTAATTTATTTATCTTCGCTTGCACCATTACTGCGGCAGTCAGTTTCAGGATTCTTGCATTATGACAATAAGTTTTTTAGATAAAACCGACCTTAAAATTCTGCAAGTTTTACAAGACAATGGTCGTCTTACTAATGTTGAACTTGCTGAACGAGTAGCTTTATCACCTTCACCATGCTTGCGCCGATTAAAGCAGCTGGAAGAGTCTGGTATTATCCGCTGTTATGCAGCTCTGTTAAACCCATGCCAAATTGCACTTGGTTTACAGGCATTTATTCGCGTAAGAGTGAATAAAAACAAAAAATCCCGGGATGAATTTAATCGGGCGGTGCAGTGCTGGCCGCAAGTACTTAATTGTTTTGCGCTTACCGGCGAATCTGATTACATTCTTCAGGCATTTTTCTCTGATATGAATGCTTTTTCCCATTTTGTACTGGAAACACTGCTGGCCACGCCGGGTGTGGAGGATGCCAAATCAAGTTTTGTCTTAAAAGAAATCAAATCTTCTACAATTTTGCCACTTGAACATTTGAACATCGACTAGTAAAAACAGCAGCAAGAAAAACTGAATCATACAATCGATGGTGCTGTTATCTATTTAATGATTCATTCCATGCTGCGAAATCTACAATCTCAGGTAAAAAATTTATGACTCAACTTTCTGCTGCGGATGAAAATATTATTGCAATCTGCCGTCACTGGCTGGAGCAGGCCGTTATCGGCCTGAATCTTTGCCCTTTTGCCCGCAAGCCATACAATCTGAACAGGCTTCGCTTTACGCTTAGCCATGCCAGACATTTAGATGCATTTCTCGAATTACTCGAACAGGAAATTCTGCTTTTGCTGCAAACCCCAGCAACTGATATAGAAACTACTTTAGTAATTGAGCCACAATTATTTGCTGATTTTGATGTGTTTCTGGATGTGGTGACATTAGCTGAACAGGTGCTACAGGACGTTCATGCAAACGGCACGATACAGATAGCTCCCTTTCACCCGCAATTTCAGTTTGCCGATGAGGCGCAGAATGATATCACTAATTATACCAATCGCAGCCCCTATCCTATTTTGCATCTGATTCGTGAAAGTAGTATTGATCAGGCTGTTGCTGCCTTTCCTGACGCAGCAAGCATTTATGAACGCAATAAAGCACTATTGCGCCAGATGGGTACTGAAGGCTGGGCAAAATTGGGCATCGAATATCCGCTGCGAAAACAAAAATAAGATTAAACATCAGAATACATGCAGCCTTGGGCAAGCATTCACTTATCAGAAAAATAGAGCAATTTATATTTTATGCTGAATCTTGTCGCAATATTATCAGTTGATGAATATGTCTCAATGGCTGCTATTCAAACCTTTCTTTAACACGGTATGGTTTATTGTTAAAATTACAACCGAATTCAATAATTAAGCATACTGAATGTCGCCAGTTAAATCTCATTATCTGCAACCCGCCATTTCATTGTTACGCCGCAATAGCCAAATATTACGGCTGCTAACCGCGGTTATCTGTATCTCTTGTCCCTTGCCTGCGCTGGCTGCCAGTCTGCCTGCTAATGAACTGAGTCTGTGGTGGTGTCTTCCTTTTGCCGGCACGCTGCTATCCATTGCTGTGTGTCCCCTGCTGCTGCCAAATCTATGGCATTTACACAGCGGTAAAATGATTGGGCTTTGGTGTGGTTTATTTTTACTGCCTCTGAGCTGGCACTATGGTATATCAACTGGTTTTACGCTCACTGCACACGCGTTATTAGAAGAATATATTCCTTTCATGCTTTTATTGCTGGCGTTATATACTTTATCTGGTGGCATTGTGATTCAATATAATAGCGTTGGCAGCATCAGATTAAATGTTTCACTTCTGGCCACCGGTACGCTTCTGGCCGGCCTGATGGGCACTACCGGCGCAGCCATGCTGCTTATCCGTCCATTATTGCGAGCCAATGCACAACGGCGTCATCGTACTCATGTTGTTGTGTTTTTTATTTTTCTGGTGGCCAATATTGGTGGCGGTTTAACCCCGCTTGGCGATCCCCCGCTGTTTCTGGGTTTTCTGAAAGGCGTTGGTTTTCAATGGACACTAAGTCATATGTTATTACCAGTACTGGTTAATACGTTGGTTTTATTACTGATATTCATTTGTATTGATTATTGTTTATGGCAACATGAACCGAAAGCTAAGGCGGTAAGGCAATTGGACAGCCCCATGCTGACTATTCAGGGCAAGATTAATCTGCTGCTATTGTTTGCTGTAACGGCTGTGATTCTGTTATCAGGCATATGTAAGAATACGCCAGTATGGCATATTTACGGGCTTGAGATTAGTTTGAGCGCATGGTTACGCAATGGTTTATTGGTGATAATTACTTTATGCGGGCTTAAATTAACCTCACCAAAGTTGCGTCAGCAAAATGACTTCAACTGGGCACCAATGCAGGAAGTAGGTAAGCTGTTTATCGGGATTTTCATTACTATTGCACCCGTGATGGCACTCCTGCAACTGGGCACTGCTGGCGATTTTGGCGTACTGCTACAACTGATTCAGCACAACGGCGAGCCGGTAAATGCCATTTATTTCTGGATGAGCGGGCTATTATCAGGCTTTCTGGACAATGCGCCGACGTATCTGGTGTTCTTTAATCTTGCCGGTGGTGAAGCTCAGCTACTGATGCGCTACTTTTCTGATACATTACTGGCTATTTCTATGGGATCGGTATTTATGGGCGCGCTCAGTTATATCGGTAATGCGCCTAATCTGATGATAAAAGCCATTGCTGAGCAACAGGGTATTCCCATGCCCAGCTTTTTCGGCTATATGGCTTGGTCTGTCACTTTGCTTATCCCGCTGTTTGTGCTGGATACATTACTGTTTTTTTAATCTATCTGGAAAAGGTAACCAGCCTGTAAGGGCTAATTAGTTATGCAATTATTAAAATACCTGCAAGCACAGGGTCTGGGCAGTC
Organism: Snodgrassella sp.; assembly: GCF_024103505.1. NCBI lineage: Bacteria > Pseudomonadati > Pseudomonadota > Betaproteobacteria > Neisseriales > Neisseriaceae > Snodgrassella > Snodgrassella sp. Next base: position 18,261 of record NZ_JAGGIJ010000007.1, on the reverse strand, counting down.
GCAAGCAATGTCTGGCATTAATTGCCGACGAAGCTGTACAAATTAATGATAGGGTTTGTAATGATGCACGTATGGACATTGATCCACTGAATGTCCGCAGTCTGCAAGTTGATAAGGTGAATCTGATACCAGTACCACTTCCCTATTTCTATATTCTGTTACACAAGCCGGCCGATTATGAAACTTCACATAAGCCGCAGTTTTATCCAAGCGTTTTCAATCTATTGCCAGAACCTTTGCGTCATCTGGATATGCAGGCGGTTGGACGGCTCGATGCAGACACAACCGGCGTGCTGATTCTGACTAATGATGGTCAATTTAACCATCGCTGTACTTCACCCAAGCATAAGCTGCCAAAAATTTATCGGGTTAGTCTCAAGCATGAGACTGACGACAAACTGTGTACTGTTTTAAAAAACGGGGTGCTGTTACATGATGATAATGAAACAGTACAAGCTGAAGCTGCCGAATTAATTGATGCCCATACTCTGCTGCTAACCATCACATCCGGCAAATACCATCAGGTTAAACGCATGGTTGCCGCTGCTGGTAACCGTGTGACTGCTCTACATCGCAGTGCTTTTGGTTCATGGCAAGCTGATGATTTACCCGTCGGCGGCTGGCGTTTTTTTCAACCTGAATCTGACTAAATGTAACATGCTCAATACTGATCTTATTTTCCAACTGATTAATATCATAGGAACAGTAGCATTTGCTGTGTCTGGTTATCTGGTTGGTTTTCGCAAAAGGCTGGATATTCTTGGTGTGGTGATTGTGGCTTTGCTTACTGCGGTAGGTGGCGGGATGATGCGCGACGCTCTGATAGGCCATATTCCCATGATTTTCAAGAGTAATACAGCATTATGGACGATTTTTATTACACTTCTGTTATCGTGGGCTTTTCATTTACAGTACCAGCGCCATCGGGTACTGGCTATATGGTTTGTGGTAGCAGATGCGCTGGGGCTGGCAGCATTTAGCCTTACTGGTGCTCAAGTTGGACTGGCACTGGAATTAAACTGGTTTGGTGTGGTTACGCTGGCATTTGTAACTGCGGTTGGTGGCGGTATTCTGCGTGATATTCTAGTCAATGAAGTTCCTATTATTCTGCGTAGTGATATTTACGGCACTATTGCTATTTTACTCGGCTTGCTGTTATGTCTGCTGGATCACTGGAAAATGGTTACGCCATTGAGTATTAATCTGCTATTTATCAGCGGCGTAATAAGCCGTTTACTTGCTTATCATTACCACGTTACTTTGCCGGGATTTCAAAAGAAAAAAAATTACAAAATATAACAAAAATAAAAGAACTTTCGCTGCAAAAAACAGTCTAAGTCATTAAGATTATGTTCATACGCAGCAACAAGTGTATAACATTTGGATTTTAATTGATTTTTCAGTATTCTCTTGTCGAAACATTATTTTGGCCCTCTGCTGCTTCTCCCCTTGGCACAGAGGGTTCTTTTTATCCAGAATTTATAGCAGTCATTATTGAGTACTGAAAGAAATTTTATTTGTGCATGACTGATAAACAAACAATAATCCATATTCCTTCATGTTTTTTACTCAAGCGATTTACCGCATTTCTGCTAAAATTCAACAATAATCACTTTTACAGTGCTTTCTGAATAATAAGGTTGTTATCAGGGCAATATTTATTTTTAATCACAAAAGCTACCATTAAACCGTAAAATAGTTTAATAATCGGTATTTTTTTGCTTGAAATCTTATTTTTTAGCGCTATGTACAGTAAAGTAAGTTTTAATACAGTAGATATGGAAATATCCAAATGATGGTCAATCGAAAATTACGTTATATTGCTTCTGTGGTTATTCTCAGCCTAACTCTGAGCCCGCTAGCAGAGGCCAAACGAATCGGTGGTGGTGGTAGTCGCGGCATGTCGCGTTCTAACTATTCCAGCTCATACAGCAATCCGTCTTATCAATCCGGCCGCAGCAGCTATTCCAATTCAGGACGCAGCGACTATCGCAACAGCAATCAGAACAATTATTCTAACCAAACCCAGCCACGTGGAAACGGTGCCGGCAGAGTAATCGGGGCGGGCGTAGCCGGTGCAGCTATTGGTGCACTGGCTGGTCATGCCATGGCTAACCATAACCAGCAGCAAACTGGTACGCCGGCAGCAAATGATAATGCCAATAATGCTAATAATGTTGATACTGATAATGCTGATGCAGCAGTCAATCCTTCTGCTAATGCCGATTTGCAACAGGCACAGCCACAGCATAAAAGCGGTTTTAGCTGGATTTGGTTACTTATTATCGCATTAGGTGGTTTTTATTTATTTCGTCGTTTTGCTGGCAAAAAAAATAATCAGGCAAATATGCCTTACAGCAATTATCAGAATTCCAATAATCATACTCCGCTCACTAATAGCAAGAGTGCGCGTACCAATATTTTCGGGCAGACTCTTGCTCCTAGTGGCAATACGATGCAATCCAGCACCTCAGGTATGGCAGACGGAAGTAATCCGGAAGCATTCCTGCGCTTTGCCCGCCAGCGCTTTAATCATGTGCAATCAATGAACAATGCTTCCAATCTGGAAGAAATCCGCCGTTATTTCACACCAGATATGTTTGCTGATATCCGTAATGATATTATCAACAATCAGGATACTGCCGAATTTAGTGATCTGAATGCCGATCTGGCAGATAGTACTCAGGAAAACGGCCAGTACATTGCCAGTGTACGTTTTAGTGGTTTGGTGAGTGAAGAGCTTGGCAGTGCACAACAACCTTTCAGCGAGGTATGGCATTTTGTCAAACCGGTAGGCAGCCAGCAGGATTGGTTAATTGCCGGTATACAGCAGGATTAATTATTACTGCTATAAAAAAGCACTGATTGAATCAGTGCTTTTTTTATTTGCATCAAAAGTTTTGCCATGATGAATTTGGTACAGACTCTACGTTTAGGCAAGATTGAAATTCAGCCTTACAGTAATGGTCCTACCAGACGTACTGTATTTTCCACCAGTCCCCACCATTTTGAACGCGCCTGCCATGCCTTCAGTTCAATAAATTCACAGTCATTCAGATAGCTGTTCTGCAATGCTACTACTGACTCAGTCATACCCTCATCATAAATTGCCAGACTAATTTCCATATTCAAATAAAAGCTACGCATATCCATGTTTACTGTGCCAAACAGGGTGTAATCGCTATCAACTGTTAAGGTTTTGGCATGTAACAGCCCGCCCTTAAACAAGGCAATTTTAACTCCGGCCTGTAGCAGCATCGGGTAATACGCACGTGAGGCATATTTAACCAGTTTGGAATCAACTGCTTCCGGTACAATCAGTGTAACATCCACACCACGTATAGCTGCGGTAGTAAGCGCCAGCAGTAAAGCTTCATCTGGAACAAAATAAGGAGTAGTAATAATAATTCGGCGTGTGGCCGCATGAATGGCATTGACAATTGTGTCATAAATAACCGGACTGCCCTGCTCTGGCGCAGATGGGATGACTTGCACCACAATCCCATTCTGTTCCTGCTGGGCAACTTGTAAATTATGCATTAGCGCCTGCTTACCATAGCTGTCCACCCATTGCTGCACCTGCATCAGATTGGATTCAGTCTCTACGGCCATATCACCGGCAAACACTGCTGCCAGTGGCTGCACCAGACTGCCCTCACAACGCATCATCACATCTACCCATTGCCCGACACCAGCATTTTTCTTAAAAAAGCGTGGATCCACCAGATTAAAACTGCCAGTATAGCCAATTTTCTGATCTATTACGGCAATTTTGCGATGATTGCGCAAATCTGCCCGTACAATAAAAGTACGCCAAAGCTCAATAGGTAAGGCTTCAGTCAGGGTAATACCGGCAGTGCGCAAACGCTGTGGCCAGTCACTGCGCCAGAATCTGGCACTGCCAATACTGTCAACCAGCATACTGGTTACCACACCACGCTTTGCTGCTGCCATAGCATCGTTGAGTAATGCAACAATTTCACCCTGAGGATCAACAATATAAAATGCCAGCAAACAACTGGTTTTAGCCTGCTGAATATCATGGCGGATAGCAGCAATAATTTCTTCATCATTCGTGAGCAGGGTCAGATGATTGTATTCGGTAGCATTAAAGCCGGTTTTATCTGCTGCGATCAGGCTGATACCATGATAGCGTTCATTCAAGCCACTACAAGCATGCTGATTAAAATCATGCAGATACGTTGCACTAAACCGCTGATAGAATTTTACTAACTCATGCTGCCGGCGTAAACGACGCGAACCTAGCCTTGGCTCCCCAATCAATAAATAGCCTACGGCTCCAACTAAAGGGAAAGCCACTAACATCAAAATCCATGCAACAGATACTCCTGTATTACGCTGATGATATAACACCCGTACCACCAGTACGGTTACTACCACCACGTGTAACACAACAATAATTTCTGCCCACGGTATATTATGTAACATATAAGCCAACCTATTGTTTCTGAAACTTTCAGATACGTAAATTATAAAGAGATAAGCAGATAATCTGAAAAAACAATTGCCATACCCGCCAGACAAAAAATTCTGGCAGGTACAGAAAACATATCCTGTGCCTGCCGTAATAATAGGCTGTGATAACCTCAATAATCTGTTTTAGCTGGCCATTGTTTTATCAGTGCAACAATTAATTTTGATGGTATCCGACTGACAAGCGGTGTACTGCCTCTACAGCAAACTTCACCATTTCCGCATCAGTAAACTGATTAATACCATGTCCCAGATTAAATACATGCCCGCTGCCTGACCCATAATCAGCCAGCAAACGCTTAATTTCGCACTCAATACTTTCAGGCTGCCCAAATAATGCCAGCGGATCCAGATTACCCTGCAAGGCAACCCGCTGCCCTACCTGATGACGAGCCTGATGCAAATTAACTGTCCAGTCCACACCCAAGGCATCAACATCCAATGCTGCCAGTTGCTCCAGCCATTGTCCACCACCTTTAGTAAAGACAATCACAGGCACTCGCCGCCCATCAGCTTCACGTTGTAAACCAGATACTACCTGCTGTATATAAAGTAAATCAAATTCCTGAAAGGCCGCATCGCTGAGAATACCACCCCAGGTATCAAAAATCTGTACAGCCTGAGCACCGGAGGCAATCTGTTCGTTCAGATAGGCAGTAACTGTCTGGGCATTAATATCCAATATGCGATGCAATAATTGCGGACGCTGATATAACATGGTTTTCAATAAACGAAAATCCCGGCTACCGCTACCTTCAACCATATAACAGGCTAAAGTAAACGGGCTACCAGAAAAACCAATCAGCGGTACACGCCCCTGCAACGCTTGCCGTATACTGCTTACTGCATCAAATACGTAGCGCAAACGGCTCATATCAGGCACTTCTAAACGTGCCACATCCTGCTCATGTTGTAGCGGATGAGTAAATTTTGGCCCCTCACCTTCGACAAAATGCAAACCCAGCCCCATAGCATCAGGTACAGTGAGGATATCGGAAAATAAAATGGCTGCATCTAATGCAAAGCGCTCCAGAGGCTGCAAGGTAACTTCTGTGGCCAGTTCCGGATTCTGGCACAGCGCCAGAAAGCTGCCGGCCTTAGCCCGTGTGGCTCGATACTCAGGTAAATAACGCCCTGCCTGCCGCATCAGCCATACTGGCGTATACTCCACCGGCTGTTTCAGTAAAGCACGTAAAAAGATATCGTTGTGTAAAACTGCCATAATCAACCTCAGGCAGTTAGCGCACTACGCACTAACTGCCTGTTAAATAAAACAAACAAAGATTACAACTCATCATCATTACTGATGGTTGCCAATATCTGGCTGCGCTGCTGCTCAGCAGCCTCGCTCTGCCCAGACTGCTCCAGCACCTTGGCCAGCAGCAATCTGGTGGCATTATTATTGCCGGATTGTAAACTGGCTTCCAGATAGCTTCTGGCCTTACCCCATAGCTGCTGCTGGTAGCTCAATTCACCCATCAATAACAGCAGATCCGGGTCTTGCGGCCGCTGCTGCAACCACTTATCCGCAGTAACCATATTCTTCTGCTGCTCTTTAGCGCTTAAATATTGGTTGGCCTGATTAAAAGCGGGTAACAGCGCCGCATCATGAGTGCGCGGGTAATATTTTTTTATCCACTTCAATGCCTGAGTGTACATGCCCAGCTGTAGATATTTTTCCACAATATCCACACTGAGTGCGCTTTCCCGCTCATCTACCGGAATAGCACTGAGACTATTTTTCAGTTCATCCGGATCTTTGGCTTCAGCCAGTAATTGTCGATATGCCCAGTAACAGTATTGTTGATATTCACTGTCACTTAACGCACCTGCACGGACTAATTTATCAACTTGCTGCAATACGCCTTGTGCATTATGTTGCTCCCTGTCATAACGTAATTGCAGCTTAACCAGCCGGGTTAGATTCGGGCTGATTTTGGCAGCGGCGTCCAGAGCATTTTTTGCCTGTTGGCTATTGTGTTGTGCCAGCGCAGATTGAGCCAGCAGCAGATAGCGGGATAGCTGCTGTTTTTCCGGCAGTTTGGCAATATCATTCAAATAACGGTCACGGGTTGTGATGTCATCCATCTGATCTGCACTGTGCGCTGCCAGTAATAATGCCAAAGCACGGCTGTGCTGTCCCTGCTTGTTACGTAATACCCGTTCTGCCTCGCGTGCAGCAAACTGAAATCGCCCTTCAAAATAAGCCAGACCAGCATGATTCAATGCTGTTTCAACCTGATGACGCTGATGATTAACACGCCAGTGCTGCCAGTGTCCGGGTAGGTGCACAAATCCCATGACAATACGTAACAGAATATTCAGCAATACCACAGCTAACAGAATAATACCAATAAAAAATTGCAGATTGATGCGTACAAGAGTTTGCTCAACAACAATATATACATCACCGCTGTAATATTTCGCACCCAGTACCACAGCAACCGCAACCACGAATAAACCAATCAACCATAACAGAGATCTCATAATGTATGTTCTCCCTGCTCGGAAGAGGCGGCAGACACATTATGACTGTTTTCCAGACTGGCCGCCGGCCTTTCAGGATGTGAAGCTGCTACTGGAGCAGAAGCACTGCTGGCCGCAGAACCACCCAAATCTGGCAACGCTGTAGACATATCCATGCCAGACTGATTCTGATATTCACGTACAGCAGCCAGACTGGCAGATAAATTACTGTCCTGAATGGTTTGCACATTAAGCATCTTCAGTTGCATCAACTCTTTCAGCCATGATTGTGTCGCAACGGAACTGGCATCAAAATACTGTTTAACTGTTGCTTCCGCACCATTCAGATCAGCAGCATATACCTCACCACGACGCTGAATCAGCGCGATACGAGCATCCAGTAAACGCAAGCGCAGATTTTCACGCACAAAATACATCTGTTCTGGTGACATGAGCATCGAATCATTATGATTAATATGACGTACTTCTACCATGCCTCGCAGAGAGTGCATAGTAGCCTGCCAAGTGCGTTGCCACCATGAAGCATTCGGGTTAATTGCTGCGACAGCTGGTGCTGCACCAGACTGTAACTGGCTATCAATCACCAAAGGCAAACCGGCAACGGCCGATTCAAGCCGGTTCAGGCGTAAAGAAGCACTGGCGGTATCCAGATACGGGCGGCTTTTCAGATTTTCCAAGTCACTGCTGATAGCTTTTTTAATTGGCAATAATTGTGGCTGATCAAAACGTGATAAACGGTTATCCAGATTTTCGAGCACATTGACTGCTACCGGCACATTGCCAGAAATCAATAACTGCTGCGATGCCAGATTAAGTGTGGCTTCAATCTCATCCACTAGCCAATCTGTCCGGTTTTTCACCAGCTCCTGATAGGCACGGGTAAGACGGTCAACATTTTCACGCTGAGATTTCTGTTGCGATTGTAGCTCCTGCAACTGCTGGCTTAATCCATCGATACGCGCCAAGCCAGTTTCTACAGTAGCCGCAGTTTTACTGGCATCAATACCAGCATTATCAATTTTATGATCAAATTGCAGTTGCTGGGTTTTAAGCTGGTTCTGTCCTTCAACAAATAAAAAACCACTTGCTCCTAATGCCAGTAAAGATAATACCAGTGCTCCCAGCGCAATTCCTTTACCTGAACCGGAATGTTGCTGTTTCACAGAAGTTGACTGGCTGGGTACATTGGGTGCAGACATGCCTGATCCTGTGTTGTTTTGATGAAAATCCGCAGCTTGGTGTGCGGTAGCTTTATCTTTACCTGTACCTTCAGCAGACGCAGAAGTAGCCGATTCTGGAGGTGCACTAACCTCACCTTGTTTATTCACCAGTAATGGCTGCTTCCCCTGCTCAGGAGGCTGGCTAGACTGTGCATCTTGTTGTTCACTCATTCGGTATACTCCCTACATAATAATTGGGATAAACAGCACTCCAGTGCCACTATCAAAATGTACTGTGTGAATCCAAAAGTTCCAATCCACGGCATAAATCCGATACCTGTACTGCCAAAACACCATACTCTGTTAACGCAGTTGCTATGCGCGGATGGTGAACTAAGTATAACAAGCTTTTGCTAACTGCGTACAAATCTGGCGGCAACTGCGTAAACCATGCCTGCACAGCAGCAGTCGTCGTCATGTAAACGGCTTTCAAACTTCCCTCGTTTGCCTTTTGTGTCAATACAGACCAGTTAACAGGCTGTGGCTGACGTTGATACACCTCGGCTATCTCAATCTGCCAGCCCTGCTGATGCAACTGATTAATGATCAAGTCTCTTCCACCAACACCACGAATCAACAACAACCTACCTTTCAGCTGCTGCCATAAAGGTAAGCGTAAAACCGCTTCACTGTCATGTCCGTCAACAGGATATAAAATTCGCTTAAATCCATAAGAAGCCAATGTACTGGCTGTGGATGCGCCTACCGCAACATGCAATAAACTCTCTGACAGAGAAACATATTTAGCCGCAATATGCACAGCACTCGGACTAACCCAGAGAACCACATTCTGAACCAGACTTTTCAAAACTAACTGTTGTAAAACTGCTGGTTGTGGTTTCAGCTGCTGATATTCAAGCACTAACGGTACCCAGCCTGCGCGAACACAACAGTCTATATCAGCAGCGGCAGCCAACCGCGGTCGCATTAGTGCCAGACAGGGGCGAGCATTCATCGTTCTGATAACACAGCAGCAATCAATTGTTGTGCACCCTGATGAGTTAACTGCTGGGCAACACTTAAACCAAGCTGTTCTGCCTCTTCCAGACAAGCTTGTGCACTGGCACGCAGCACAGTTGTACCATCAGCAGAAGCAACTAGGCCACGCAATTCGAGCATACCAGATTTTTCAACACAATATGCGGCCAGAGGAACTTGACAGCTACCACCTAAAACTTTTGCCATAGAACGTTCAGCAGTGACACAAGCGGCTGTAACAGGATGATGAAGTGGTTGTAACAACTTCAATAAATCCTGACGATGAGCCGCAACCTCAATTGCCAGTGCGCCCTGCCCGACAGCTGGTAACAACACCTCGGCTGGTAATATTTTTCGAATACGCCCATCCAATCCCAACCGCTCCAATCCGGCCGCAGCCAGAATAATCGCCGCATATTCCTGCCTATCCAGCTTATCCAGACGCGTTTGCACATTTCCGCGCAAAGGCTTAACCTGCAAATGAGGATAGTGCAACCGGATCTGCGCTTCGCGGCGCAGGCTGGAAGTACCCACTATCGCTGCCGGTGGCAAATCAGCCAGATCGGCATATTGATGAGAAACAAAAGCATCCAGCGGATTAGCACGCTTTGTTATGGCTGCCAGTACAAAGCCTTCTGGCAGCTGCATAGGTACATCTTTAAGAGAGTGAACTGCAATATCAGCAACTTCCTGCTGTAAAGCCAATTCAAGCTCCTTGATAAACAGCCCCTTACCGCCTATTTTGGATAAAGACTGATGCAATATTTGATCGCCTCGCGTCGTCATCCCCCGAATATCAACAGATAAATCAGGGTATACCATTTGAAGGCATTGCTGCACATAACGTGCCTGCCACATAGCCAGAGCACTCTCACGACTGGCAATGACTAATTTTTTCTTTGTCATACTGATATGCAAGAATCAAGAAAATCAAGGGAGATATTTTAACACTAACTAAAGAAAGAACAGATTTTAATCAACCCTATCCTGACAGGAAAAAGATAGTGCTTCAGAGCGCTGTAATAATTCACTAACCAGACTACTTACACCAGCCTGAGCTGATGCCCGAATAAACTGTACATTTTGCAAACCTTCATACGGCTGCGGATCAACCAGAAAAACTTCTGCATCTGGTGGAATATACTGCACCAAACCTGCTGCTGGATAAACCTGTAAAGAAGTACCGATGATTATCACTATATCAGCAGTTCGCATCAATTGTATTGCCGCTTCAATCATAGGAACTGCCTCACCAAACCAGACGATATGCGGCCGCATTGGGAACCCTCTGGCATCAACATCCGCCATCGTCTGATCAGAAAAACAATCTACAATATAATTTTCATCGACACTGCTTCTAGCTTTTAATAGCTCACCATGTAAATGCAATACATGGCTGCTCCCAGCACGCTCATGCAAATCATCCACATTTTGAGTAATAATCTTTACCTCATAGCCACTTTCCAGATGTCTTAAAGCAAGATGGGCTGCATTTGGTTGAACATTTTGCAACTGGCGCCGTAGACGATTATAGAAATCAAGTACCCGTAAAGGATTGCGAGCAAACCCTTCAGGGGTAGCCACATCATCCACTCGCTCTCCATCCCATAAACCGCCATGATTACGAAAAGTCTTTAAACCACTTTCAGCACTTATGCCGGAACCCGTTAAAACAACTACCTGCTGGCGCTTTAATGAAATAGACATATTTAATTATGCACAAAAGCGGTAATTGCTGCTTTTAGTCGTTGTAGCCCAGCCTGTAAATCAGCATCAGTCAGTAACAAACTTGGTGCCAGACGCAACACATTTTGACCGGCAACCAAAACCAGTACACCATGCTGCAATGCTAACTGCATCAACTGTGCTGCTCGACCCTTATATTCATCAGACATCACACAGCCAAGCAATAATCCCTGCCCCCTCACCTGAGAAAACACACCCATTGCCGTACCTAACTCCTGCAATCCTGCCTGTAACTTTTCTCCTTGCAGCAGCACATTCTGCATCGTTTCCGGTGTATTGATAATATCAAAAGCAGCACAACCCACAGCACATGCAAGGGGATTACCACCAAATGTACTTCCATGACTGCCCGGCGTAAAACTACTTCCAACTTTAGCAGTAGTAAGCATAGCACCTATCGGAATACCGCAACCCAGCGCTTTAGCACTGGAAACAATGTCCGGCTGCACATCATAATATTGATGCGCAAATAACTTTCCGGTACGCCCCATACCAGTCTGAACTTCATCAAAAATCAACAACGCCCGATACCGGTCACAGGCTTTTCTGGCTGCCAGCAAAAACTCAGCATTTGCCGGCAACACACCACTTTCCCCCTGTATTGGTTCAATGACAACTGCACAGGTTTTATCATTAACCGCTGCATCAAGAGCAGCAACATCATTAAACGGAATATGCCGAATACCACCCGGTAATGGTGCAAAGTCATCACTATATTTTGATTGGCCGCCAACCGAAACAGTAAACAGCGTACGCCCATGAAAACCATTTACACAGGCTATAATCTCGTGCTTATCAGTGCCAGCGAAATGGTCACGTGCATATTTGCGCGCCAGCTTGAATGCAGCCTCATTTGCCTCCGCACCAGAATTACAAAAAAATACCTGCTCTGCAAACGTATCTTTTACCAGCCGCTGCGCCAGCTCCTGAGCTGGTTGTGTAGTATAAATATTGGAAATATGCCACAGCTTATGTGCCTGTGCAGTGAGCGCCTCAATCAATATCGGATGGCAATGTCCCAACGCATTAACTGCAATACCGCCAGCCAAATCAATATATTCCTGCCCATTTTTATCCCAGACCCGGCTGCCCTGCCCATGCTCAGGAAACATAGGTGCAAAATTGAAATTAGGGGTTAAATAATTATGCATCTTTCTCTCTATTTATTTATACAAACATTATTGGAAAAACAATATAATATTATAATAATTAACAATCATCAAAACCCTGATAACTGGCTGTATCCAAAACCTCATCAATCCAAACCAATACCATAACAGAATGGATTTCCTATACATAGCATAACATTATTAACTACTAATCTGCTCGGCAATTCAAAATTCTGCTGGCTCAACATAGCAAAACAAATACAAATACCAAAAATAAATCTGCATTTTCGCCTTACTCCTATATCCTGCCTCAAATACCGCCTTATCATTTACCAACAATAAAAAATCCGCCCATAAAAGCATATCTCAACTTACACTATGCACAACTCCATACCTGAACACCATCAAAGCATCAGCTGATCAACTCTCTAATAAAGCAAACTATAGCCACAAATCCACAGTAAAATAGTGCTTATCTTATCGAGAAAGCGTTGTTTACTCTCAGGGGTATGGCCACCACTCCAGAAATCATTGCCGATATCAAAGCCGGCAAAAAAAGATAAATACAATGAATGTAGAACGAGCTTACCGGATAAAGACCAAGATAATTTGGGCAAATTAACAAGCTTTATAAACACATTGCTTATTAAACTGCCTGAAATACCAGAATACCTAAGCATCTTAATTATGAAAAGAACCAGAAAAACCAGATAGCGATAGCCATAATAGCTACCTAAAAACAACCATCAGCAAAAAACATAAACTAGCATTAACCATTCTTCGCGACAGTAAATGCTGCTTTAAATCTCAGCAAGAAAAAACAGTTGGCAAACAATATTTGTTATACAGAACAAAATCAACTAAATCCCTATCAAGCTTGATCTATTACATCATCAGGTCTGCTCTCAAAATACCTGACAGTCAGATAGCAAGCCAACAATGTTGCCGGCAAAATTAATAAACCAACGCCCATGAGCATACTGCCGATTGTCAGGCATATTAAAGCATTAGGTAAACCACAGCAACAACCAATAACAACCAAAACTTTTAGAAAGGGATTAGAAGAAACATTAAATATCCATCCAAACATCATAATTAATAATATTATCGTTGCAATGAGAACCACTACACTCAAAGCTTTTCCATCGCCTACAATCCCAATAAAGAAACATGGCGAGCCGATAATCAAGGAACCTAGAGATATCAAAAAACGTTTTACAAATGTGGCACGGGTATATTCTTTTTCCATATTCATTCCAACCTCTATATTAGCTTAAATAGCTGTTTATCAAACATAATACACAAGCCAAACATAGTTTCAGATAACTTTTTATATAAAATGATTCCTGTTACATCTCATACTATTAAAGATTTTTAAGATATCAAAAATAATAACTTCAAATACAAGCTTTACCAGCATCAATTACAAATTTCAATTAGCTTAGCTTAATCTTCACTTTCAACGCTGGTTTAGATTCAGATTCATAGGGTTGCCAACCTTTCAAATACCAATACACTAGATAGCAGGCTAATATATCCAGAGGTAAAATTACAATTCCACTCAAATTAATAAAGCTGACCACCACATGGGGAAAAGCACAACATGTCCCTGTAACAACCATGACTTTAAAAAATAAATTTGGTTTAACGTTAAATATCCAACCAATTATCATGACAATAATAATGACCAAGGCCAAATACGCTGACCACCACCATAGTAAAGGTATATTTCTTACATTCTTATTAAGAAGATTTAAAAAAACAAAATAAATAAGAATCCAAAAAGGTGCCCCAGTTATAAATAATGCACAAATTGAAAAAGCTAAACGAGAAGCAAATATGGATGATTTAAAATAACTCATCAACCCTCCTATTACCACACTTAAAATATACGTTAATTTACACTATTAAACATATTATAATTTTAATTGTCAATAATTTCTATAACTATTGCAACAAGACTCCATCATCAAGAATGTTAGTTTTTCTACATATATAAATACAAATTCGAATTGCTATATTATATTAATTTAACTAATATATCAGATTCATAGCATAACAATAGCCTTTTATCAACAGTCATATCTGTAGCAGTATTAAACTGCCCACAATTAGCCTCACCCCCTTCAATGCAATCATTCAACCGCATATCAAATAAATATTTACCTGCATATAATATTAATTATTGTAAAGATAATAGTAGCTAAATGATGATAAAAAACCTTGTGATACTAAATACAATTTTAAAATTTTACTTTTGTCATTCCCGAATCATCAGATTTTGATTAGCTTTATCTACAAGAGGAAATAAACGCCGTATATTTGACATATTGGCATGATAAAGGAGAGATAGGTTATCCAATGGAGCCTAAACCTAATATTATCCTGAAAAAATTATTTCGTCCTCTTCCTGATAAAACCAATACATTGATAAATTATTCGTGGATAATTGCTTCTATCTTTTGAATTCAAGTGTCAGATAAAAACCAAAATCACAATTAGCCAATAACCAATATTTTAAATACACAAATATCAACTTTTTTGATAAAAGCAAGCTACAGCCACTAATCCAGAGTAAAATACTGTTTATTTTGCCAAGAGAGCGTTGTTTACTATCATGAGTATTGCCACCATTCCAGAAATCATTGCCGATATCAAAGCCGGCAAAATGGTTATCCTTACCGATGCAGAAGATCGTGAAAACGAAGGCGATTTAATTATGGCCGCACAGTTTGTCACGCCTGAGGCCATCAATTTCATGATTAAATACGCTCGCGGACTGGTTTGTCTGCCTTTAGAAGAAGAGATTGTCGACCGCCTGCATTTACCGCTGATGACCCAGAACAATGGTGCCCAGTATGGCACCAACTTCACCGTTTCTATTGAAGCAGCACATGGTATTACTACCGGCATATCAGCCGCAGACCGTGCACATACCGTACAGGCAGCAGTTTCCCCAACAGCAAAAGCAGAAGATATCGTTCAGCCCGGCCATATTTTTCCGTTACGCGCGCAAAAAGGGGGCGTTCTGGTGCGTACCGGACACACTGAAGCCAGTGTTGATTTAGCCAAACTGGCCGGTTTGATTCCGGCAGCAGTTATCTGCGAAATTATTAATGATGATGGTACCATGGCACGTATGCCGGAACTAACCATTTTTGCAGAAAAACACAATATTAAAATCGGAACTATTGCAGATTTAATTGAGTACCGCAGCCGCCATGAAAGCCTGATAGAAGAACTCGGCGTCAACAATATCCATACAACTTGGGGCGACTTCACACAGCATGTCTATGTAGATCAATTATCAGGCGAAACTCATCTGGCATTAGTAAAAGGTAATCCGGCAAACGCCGACGAAGTACTGGTACGCGTACATGAACCATTCAGCGCCATGGATTTTCTGCAACCAGACCAGCTGCATACCTGGTCACTACCTAAAGCCATGGCGCGCATACAACAATCTGATGCCGGCATCATCATCCTGATGCACCGCACCGAAACAGGAGCCACCCTGCTCGACCGCACCTTACCCAAAGGCGCACATCAGGCCAGACAATGGGACAGCAAAACCTATGGCATCGGCGCACAGATACTGGCTGGTCTGCAAGTAAAACGCATGCGGGTTATGGGTAAACCATCCGCCTTTACCGGCCTGAACGGATTCGGTCTTGAAGTAACCGGATTTGAAGAACCAGCCCAATAATATTTCTTTACTAAACAAGTATATATTTTAGTAACACAATTGAAATACAATACGCCCCCTCAGGCTGTCTGAATTATGCGATGTAACCGAACAAAAACATCACATATTTTCCGACAGCCTATTGTAATGGCTGTTTTTCAAGGATAATATTTAATGCAACTGACCCCACAAAAATGGGCTGCTTCCGGTTTAACTTTTGGCTGCATTGTCTTCGGACTCGGTAGCTTAATTGTCAAATTTGTATCCATAGGTTCCTATGCCATTGCCTTATGGCGCGTATTTATTGGTGGTATTGTTTTTCTGTTACTCAGCCGGCATTTTGGACAAAAATTACCGACAAGTAGCAGAGCAAAGCGTTTTTGTATTCTTTCTGGCGTATTTCTAGGCTTTGATCTGGCATTCTGGCACGAAAGTATTCATGCCGTTGGCCCCGGTATTTCAACCCTGCTCAATAGCATGCAGATATTCTTTCTAACCGCTATAGCGTGGTTTTTCTTTAACGAGCGCCAAAGTAAACTGCAACTGTTCAGCATGCTTCTGTCCGTCATCGGCATTATACTCATCGCCCATCCCGAGCTCAGACATAATACCCATGGCGGATACGGAATTTTTATCGGCTTAATTTCCGGTGCTGCCCTTGCTGCCTCAATGGCCTGTATCCGGCAGGCACATCTGGCAGAACCGGTTTCATTATTTCCATTAATGCTACTGGTAAGCACCGGTGCAGTTGGCGCCTTAATTGTACCAAGCATATTGATTGATTCGAGCCATTTCTGGCCTACCAATATGACAGATGCACTTCTGATTTTCACTTATGGCATAGTGATGCAATGCTTTGCATGGGGATTAATTGCTTACGCAGTGCCGTTACTGTCATTAACTTTAACCGGCCTCTTATTATTAAGTGAACCGGTGGCTGCGATACTCATTGATTATTTTTTCCTCAACAAACCGATTAATACAATACAGTGGACTGGCACAGCATTAACACTGATGGCAATATA
Organism: Snodgrassella sp.; assembly: GCF_024103505.1. Classification (NCBI taxonomy): domain Bacteria; kingdom Pseudomonadati; phylum Pseudomonadota; class Betaproteobacteria; order Neisseriales; family Neisseriaceae; genus Snodgrassella; species Snodgrassella sp. Next base: position 1,517 of record NZ_JAGGIJ010000007.1, on the reverse strand, counting down.
TCTAGGTTCGCTCAAGCCCAGACGCAGCCAGAAAAAAACCGCTTAAACATTCCACCCTATCACCAAATTCGGTAAAATCAGAACACTAAACATTGGCACTTGAGTACCCATCAAAAAGCATTTTTACTGGCGTACACATCCCGCCAATGGCATAACTGATGATAAAGGAAATCAAAATGAATACCATCACCCCAGAGCACAATGGTTCTGGCCTACACATAGGCATCGTACAGGCGCGTTTCACCAATCCGATTGGAACCCAACTGGTTAAGGCCTGTACCGAACGTTTGGTAAAACTGGGGGTTAAGGATAGCAATATTACACTGGCCACCGTACCCGGTGCATTAGAAGTACCGCTAGTATTGCAAAGCATGGCTCGCAGCGGCAAATTTGACGCACTAGTAGCCATCGGCGTAGTTATCCGCGGTGAAACCTATCATTTCGAACTGGTATCCAATGAAGCGGCCGCTGGCGTATCCCGCATCAGTCTTGATTACCAAATACCGATTGCCAACGCCATCCTCACCACCGAAAACGATGCTCAGGCTCTGGCACGCATGCACAATAAAGGCAGCGAAGCTGCGGTGGTAGCAGTGGAAATGGCCAATCTGCTCAAAACCCAATATTGATTATTTACTGAACAAGGACATTATATACATGTCAATGATTACCCCACGTCGCCGAGCGCGTCAGTTTGCCGTACAGGCACTGTATCAGGCACAACTGAACAAAGAAGAATCAGCAGCCATCATCGCGCAGAACATCCGCGACAATGAATATTTTGCCAAGGCAGACAGTGAACTGTTTACCCAGATATTCTTTGGTGCCTACAACAACCAGCGCGATTACATGAAACGCATTCGTCCCCTGCTCGACCGGCATGAAGATGAACTTAATCCAGTAGAAAAAGCTGTACTGTTAATGGCCTGCCATGAACTTTCAGCCATGCCGGAAACACCACATCCGGTTATTATTAACGAAGCCATTGAAATCACCAAAACCTTCGGCGGTACAGACGGTTATAAATTCATCAATGGCATTCTGGATAAACTTTCAGCAGAATTACGTGCCTCGTCTTAGTTCATAAATAGCCACTCGGTCCATTTGAAAAACAGATATCTCCAATCATGGGATATCTGTTTTACTATCCAAAATAAGATTTACCAATTAATAACACTAAAATGCAAATCAATATTTGCTTCAGCATATTAGTCATAATAAAACCATAACCAACAAATCTTACAAAATAAAGTACCCAAAACATTCTTAATCAAGGTTGAATGTAACAATTCGATAGCTTTATCGTTTATTTTTCATCTTCAAATGAAAGATCTACTTGCATCAAATAACGCTTCATAATGTTCGTCACAACCATAGCGCAACAGTTTAATCAGACTAACCTGCAATTTACCATTCTACTAAACAACTCAACACCTTAACCATACCCATAATCAATATTCATAACACCTCATATATTTTATTTATCAAAATATTAAAACCATTAAAAAATAATAATA